>NZ_JBJMQP010000085.1:0-46064 GCF_045802625.1 Hyalangium sp.
CAGCGCCACGCTGGCCACATCCGAGGGAGAGGCGAGGCTCGCCGCGAGCGACACCCGGCCGCCCAGCGAGTGGCCCACCCACTCCAGCGGGCCGGAGAAGCCCTGGGCGCGCGCCGTCTCCAGCACGTCCCTGGCGAGCGTCTCCAGGTTCGCGCCTGGGAGCGGCACGGGCGAGGCTCCATGGCCGGTGAGGTCCGGGAGCAGGAAGCGGCGCCGCGGCTCGGCCTGGCTCCAGGCCACCGCCAGCGAGCGCAGGTTGCGCCCCGAGCCGAGGAAGCCGTGCAGCAGCACCGTGGGCACCTCTCCCGTGCCCAGTTGGAAGCTCTCGAGGACCACACGCATCCCTTTCCGAGCCTCGCGCCTTGACCGGGACGCGGGCCGTCGCGCTTCATATCGCGAACGCCTTCACCTCGGAGTCACTCCTTGCCCATCGCCTCCCTGCTGTGTCTCATGCTCGCCGCTTCTCCTGCTCCCGCCGGCAGTAGTGATCCGCGCACCGCGATCGCCGCCGTGATTGATGACTGGCACAAGGCGGCCGCCGAGGCGGACGAGGCGCGCTATTTCGGTCACTTCACCGCGGACGCCGTCTTCCTGGGCACCGACGCCACCGAGCGGTGGACCCGCGATGCGTTCCAGGACTGGGCCAAGCCGTTCTTTGCTCGCGGCAAGGCGTGGAGCTTCCGCTCCGTGTCTCGGAATATCTCGCTGGCGAAGGACGGCACCGTGGCCTGGTTCGACGAGGCGCTCGACACGCCGAACATGGGGCCGTGCCGGGGCTCGGGCGTGCTGGTGAAGGAGGGCGGGAGTTGGAAGATCGCCCAGTACAACCTCTCCGTCCCCATCCCCAACGCGCTGATGTCCGAGCTCAAGGGCCGCATCGACGCGTACCTCAAGCAGCCTCCCGCGCCGGCCAAGAGCGAGCCGGCGAAGAGCGAGCCGGCGAACGGCTACAAGCCGAAGGGATAGGTGTCTGGCGCGTCCTCCTTCTCGTGCCCCGCGTCCGCGTCCAGGGGCCTGAGCGCTCGCGTCTCGTCGCAGTGCACCACCGCGTCGAACTGCGCGGGCAGATCCGCCAGGAAGTAGTGGCTCCAGCGCTCCGTGCGTGGCGCGTACACCACGCCGATGGCTCGCTCCAGCCGCCGCTCGCGCAGGCCGGAGGCCGCCTCGCCCAGGTCCTCCATCCGCAGCAGGAAGCGCGGCAGGCCCACCTCGTGGAAGAGGTGCTCGTAGCTGCTTGGCAGCGCCGGGCGGACACGGTGCCGCCGCCCTGGCCCGTCCCACTCCTTGGCCGCGATCACCGTCCCCGTGTACGTGGTGAACCCCACGCTGTAGACCGCCTTGCCGTGGCGCTCGCGCAGGAGCTGTCCCAGGTTCAGCTCACCTTGCTCTCCCAGCTGCGTGGCTCGCGCATCCCCCAGGTGCGAGTTGTGCGCCCACACCACCATCCGCGCCGGACGCCCCGCCTTGCGCCCCAGGTACTCCGCCAGCGCATCCGCCGTGTCCGCCATGTGCGTGTCCCGCAGGTTCCAGCTCTCGTTCCGGCCCGCGTACATCGTCCGGTAATACGCCTCCGCGTCCCGCGCCAGCCGCGCGTTCTGCTCGGCGAAGAAGTGTGCATCCTCTTCCCTCGCGCCTCGAACCTGGCGCCCCTGCAGCTCCAGCAGCTGCTCCACCACCGCGTCCTCACACGTCTGCGCGTAGCCGTACGCCGTGGCGTGGCCGTAGCTCTGCGGATCCTCCCCGAAGTGCTCGAAGCAGGAGTACCGCTCGCGCGCTCGCCGGGCCGCCTCCGGATCCACCTGCTCCAGGTAGGCCACCACCGCCCGGATGGAGGCATGCAGGCTGTAGAGATCCAACCCGTAGAAGCCCGCCCGCTGCTCCACCGGCTGCGCGGCGTTGTGCGCGCGCATCCACCGCAGCAGCTCCGCCACCTCCTGGTTGCGCCACATCCACCGCGGGAAGCGCTCGAAGTTCCCCAGCGCTCCCTCCACCTGGGTGTCCTCTCCCTCGCCGTGGACGAAGGCATTCACTCGCAGCGCGTCCGGCCAGTCCGCCTCTACCGCCACCGCAGTGAAGCCGTGCTCGGAGATCAGCCGCCGGGTGATCGCCGCGCGCAGGGCGTAGAAGTCGTGGCTGCCGTGCGTCGCCTCGCCCAGCAGCACGAAGCGCGCCTCGCCAATGCTCTCCAGGAGCGCGTCCAGCTCCGAGGGCTCGCCCGTGAGGGGCAGGGCGGCCGTGCGCACCCCATCCAGCAAGGCGGGGGAGATGGCCGGAGTTTCGTCATCGAAGAAGGGAGCCATGCGGTGAAAATGGGGCCGCTCCGCCTGTGCTGCCCAGTCATCGGACAGCCAGCAGGTAGGTGGGCAAGGGGCCTTTCGTACTCGCGGTCCGCCTCCCTTCGCTGTCAGGGAGCGCCAGTACGCTGCTGTCATGCGGAAGCGTTTTGCGCACCCGAACGTGTCCAATTCCCATCAGCGCTCGGGTTGGGGCGCTAGCCACCTCGAAACCCGATGCCCAACGTCGCAGGCACTCGTTTCCGTCACGGCTTTGGAGATGAGAACAGGCACTCGCTCTCTGGCTCCCTCATGGAGCGAGAGGGGCGGGGGCCGAGCCGTGGGGCGGTGGAGGGGTCGGCGGATGGAACGCGACGGCTGGGTGGCGGGAGCGCGGTGGCTGGTGCTCGCGGCGATGCTCGCGGCGGGGTTGGCCGAAGCCCACGAAGTCGGCGGCGTGAAGATGCCGGACACGCTGGAGCTCCAGGACCACCGGCTCGAGCTGGCGCACATGGAGCTCAAGCGGAAGCTGTTCTTCGACATCTACGTGTGGGGGCTCTACATGGAGCAGATCCCCCGCCTGGAGGCCGAGGCCATCGCCACCGACTCGATCAAGCGGCTGCACTTCCGGTTCCTGCGCAACATCCGAAAGGATCAGCTCGTGGGCGCCTTCCGCCAGGGGCTCTCCATCAACCCCGCCCTGCGCAGCGGGCCGTTGCAGCAGGAGATGGAGAAGCTGCTGCAATCGCTGAAGGACGTGAAGAACGGAGACGATCTCATCCTCACCTACGAGCCCAACGCCGGGCTGAAGGTCTCCGGCGAGGCCTCGGGCGGCGTGGTCATCCCGGGCAAGTGCTTCGCGGACGCGCTCTTCACCGCGTGGTTGCAGAAGAACCCGGTGTTCCCGCGCTGAGGGCCGCTACTTCCTTCGGAGGACGAAGGTCATCAGCGGCTTGATGCCGTTCACCTGGGCGAAGCTGCCCTGGTTCACCGCGAAGGCGACCCGCCCGCGCGAGTCCACGTACAGCAGCGGCTTGCCCACCGGCACATCGCTGAACGTGGCGACGAAGGGCAGGCGCAGCTCGTGGCCCTTGCCGAAGGTGACGCGCGCCGTGTCCCCGCGCTGGTAGCCCAGCTTCGCCAGCACCGAGCCGTCCGCGTTGGTGACCAGGTTGCCGTAGGGGTACTCGATGGCGAGCACCGTGCCGTTGAGCCCCGTGTCCGTCAGCTTCACCTCGGGGATGTCCAGGCGCTTCCAGTCGGTGATGGCGGGGCCCACCTGTGTCCAGTCGTCTCCGCGCGCAATGCGGGCGCCCACCGGAGAGAACACGTCCCGGCCGTGGAAGGTGGAGGAGATGGTGGAGTTGAGGTGCCAGGCGGTGTTGGTGATGTTGCGGACCTCGGCGATGCCGTCCTGGCGCTCCAGGAGGGTGATCAACCCGTTGTCCGGGAGCACGAAGAACTGCCCCCGCTTCGTCTTGGCGACGATGGCGCGGCGCTCGCTGCCCACGCCCGGATCGATGACGGTGACGAACACGGTGCCCGCTGGGTAGTACGGCGCCGTGCCGGCCAGGAAGCGCGCTCCGTCCAGCACCGAGTACGGCTCCACGTCGTGCGAGAGATCAATGATCCGCAGCCGGGGCTCCAGCCCGAGCATGACGCCCTTGCAGAGGGCCACCGAGTCGTCCCGCTGCCCGAAGTCCGTCATGAAGACCAGGGTGGGCTGGGCCAGAGCGGCGGGAGCAGCGGGCGCGGCGCTGGGAGCGGTGGGGGTGGGCTCCGCGGCCAGGACTCGGAGGGTGGCGAGGAGCGGAAGGAGGAGGGCGACGCGATGGGTCAGGCGCATGGGCGGAATCCTTGGCCGAAGTCTGCGCGCTTGGGAACCCTGAACAGGCTCCTTCTGTGAGTAGGGGGCGCGCGATATGACGGGTGGATCCATGGAAGCACCCTGGGTACCAAGGGGGGCCGTGTGTCTGATTCCGACGACGTTCTGGGCCGCGTGCAGCAGGCCACCGGGGTAGCTCGAGAAGTCCAAGAGACCGTGGAGCAGATCCGCGATGGCCAGGTTCCTGTCCAACAGGTGGGCCCGCTCGTGAAGGCGCTGGAGCAGATCCCCGAGGTCCAGCAAGCCACCCAGCAGGTGCAGCGGGTTGGGCAGGTGGCTCGGCAGGTGGTGGATGTGGCCGAGCGTATCGCTGGCGGCTCGGGCGCCCTCGACGCGCTGTCCAACGTGGCGCAGGAGCTGGCGGGCGCGCTCAAGCCCGTGGAGAAGGTCCAGTTCAAGTTCGAGTCGAGCGCGGATCCCGGAGGCACCTGGCGCGTGGTGGAGCTGCACGCCCGGGAGGGGCTCTCGGAGCTGTACGCCTGCACGGTGGAGCTGGCCAACGAGAACCTGGGCGCGGATGTGGACGGGCTGCTCGGCTCGTCGGCCGAGGTGCTCATCTCCCGGGAGGCCGCCGCTCGCCGCCTGTGCGGCATCATCCACCGGGTGGAGCACTTGGGCACGAAGGCCGGGCACCTGCTGGCGCGAGTGCAGGTGGTGCCCGCGCTGTGGGCCCTGTCGCAGCGCAGGAACTCCTTCATCTTCCAGGAGAAGACAGTCCCGGAGATCCTCGAGGATGTGCTCACCGAGGGATTGCAGCCCTTCGAGCGCTCCTTCCGCATCGAGGTGAACCGCGAGTTCCAGCCCCGCGAGTACTGCGTGCAGTACCGGGAGACGGACCTGGACTTCGCGCTGAGGCTGATGGAGGAGGAGGGCCTGTTCTTCTACTTCGACCATTCGGGAGAGAAGGAAGAGCTGGTGGTGGCGGAGGAGAACGAGCAGTGCCCCAGCTGCGAGGCGGTGCACGGCAGCCCCATCACCGTGAAGGGCCCCGAGGCCGCCACCGCCGAGGACGAGTCCCTGCGCCACTTCGACTTCGCGCTGCAACTGCACACCACCAGCGTGGTGATTCGAGACTTCGACTGGACCCAGCCGGCGTTGGACCTGACGAAGAAGGCCCGGGCCAAGGATGGCCAGGGGCGGGACCGCGAGTCCTACGAGTACCCCGCGCCCCTGCTGGGCCCGTATGACGCGGGCAACAAGAAGTACAAGCACGAGCAGAAGCAGGAGGAGTTGCGCCGCCAGGGCTTCGAGGTGGAGGGCAAGCGCGCTCACGGCGAGGGCTATGTCACGGGCTTCACCCCCGGGTACATGTTCGAGCTGACCGGACACGGCCACGCCGCGCTGGATCAGTGGTACCTGCTGACGCGGGTGGAGCACCACGGCCACGCGCCCGAGGAGCTCACCAGCGACACGCACGAGGCGGGCAAGAGGGACTCGGAGCGCTACCGCAACACCTTCGAGTGCATCCCGCTGGATGTGCCCTTCCGTCCCGAGCGCCGGCGCCCGCGCGCGCGGATGGCTGGCCTGCAGACGGCCACCGTGGTGGGGCCTTCGGGCGAGGAGATCTTCACGGACGAGCACGGGCGCATCAAGGTGCAGTTCCACTGGGACCGGGCGGGCCGGAAGGACGAGAAGAGCTCCTGCTTCCTCCGCGTGGCCCAGGTCTGGTCCGGCGTGGGCTGGGGCTTCGTGTTCCTGCCGCGAATCGGCATGGAGGTGCTGGTGGACTTCCTGGAGGGAGACCCGGATCGGCCGCTGGTGGTGGGCTGTGTCTACAACGGGCAGAACCCTCCGCCCTACGCGCTGCCGGATCAGAAGACGCGCAGCACCATCCGCACCTCCAGCACTCCCGGCGGCGAGGGCTTCAACGAGCTGCGCTTCGAGGACGCCAAGGACGCCGAGGAGGTGTTCCTCCACGCGCAGAAGGACTTCAACGAGGTGGTGCTGCACAACCACAGCACCCAGGTGAAGGCCAATCAGACGAACTCCGTGGATGGCTCGCAGTCGGAGTCGGTGGGCGGCGACCAGTCGATGACGGTGCACGGCAAGCGCACCAAGACGGTGGACAAGGACGAGACCACCACCGTCCACGGCAAGCGCACCGAGACGGTGGATCAGGACGAGAAGATCACCATCACCGGCACGCGCACCGAGGAGGTGACGGGGCAGGAGAAGCTCACCCTGCACGGGGGCCGGGACAGCACCGTCAACACGCTGGAGAAGCTCAACGTCACCGGGCGCCGCGAGGAGACCATTGGCGGCAATGATGACCTGACCGTCAACGGCGACAAGACGGACCACATCACCGGCAAGTACGCGATGACGGGCGACCAGGAGGTCAAGCTCAACCAGGGAGACGTGGTCGTCACACTCAACCGTGGAGGCGCCGTCGTCGAGGGCAGCGGGCAGAAGATCCAGCTCCACAACAGCTCGGGCGAGCTGAAGTTCGACGGCGGGAAGATCGAGGCCACGGCTCAGAGTGAGATCTCCCTGGTGTGCGGCGCGGCGAGCTTCAAGCTCAAGAGCGACGGCACCGTGGAGGTGTCCGGCGTCAAGGAGATCAAGCTGACCTCCGCGGCGAGCAACGTGAAGGTGTCGCCCACGGGCGTGGAGAGCGCGGGGCCGAAGATCAGCTCCTCGGCCACGGCGCTCCACGAGATCTCCGGCGCCATCGTGAAGATCAACTAGCGCCGCACCGAGGAAGACATGGACTCGATTGCGCAGCCCCTCACGCGGATCGTCGAGGCGGTCCAGAGATTTGTCATCGCTCCCGAGGTGCGGCTCCTGCACGTGGTGACGGAGTCTTCCTTGCGGCTGGCCGTGCTCGAGCACATCGCCGCCAGCGAGCACCATGGGGACAACCACTCGCCCTTCTTCGTGCTGGAGACACCCACGCAGGACGGGGAGGACGAGTGGGAAGGCCGCACCGAGGAGCTGCGCGCCGACTACGAGGAGCTGCGGAGCCTTCTGGCCAAGGCAGGGGAGGGCGTCTCCCTGCCGGAGCTGTGGCCGCCGCCTCGGGCTCAGCGGGAGCTGCCGCGCTTCTGTCTGGAGCTTGCCGAGGCGCTGAAGCGCTTCAGCTCGCCCTTCGATGGGGTGGTGCTCGTGCTGGCGCCCGTGGAGGTGCGGGACCCGAAGCGCTGGGTGTCCGAGGTGAAGGCCCTGCTGGGCCGCCCCGAGCTGAAGAAGGCCCGCCTCATCGTCGTGGAGGCGGATGGGGCCCACTGCGAGCCGCTGGCCGTGGCGCTCGCGGACGCGGGGATGCGTGTGGATGCACGGCCGGACGAGCAGCAGGCCCGGGAAGACATGGCGCAGATGCTCGCGGCCATGGCCTCGGCTCCCGCGGGAGCCACGGGGGCGCAGGTCATCGGTGCGGCAGGGCCTCGGGTGGCTCCGCCCCCTCGAAAAGGGGCGCCGGCTCCCATGTCCGCGGCTCAGCGGGAGGAGATGGCCCGGGAGCTGAAGGTGGCTCCGGCTCTTCTCGAGCCGGGCTTCCAGCAGTCGCTGCGTCTCAAGGTGCTCGCCGCCGCTCATGCCCTGCGGGAGGGACGGCCCGTCCAGGCCGTCCAGGAGCAGCGGGAGGTGAGGGACCTGTGCCTCAATGCCGGCTTGAATCGCGAGGCCGTGACGATGGAGCTGATCCTCGGTGGCTATGTGCTCCAGGCGAAGCACCCGGCGCAGGCCCTGGAGGTGTTCCAGGCCGCGCGCAAGCGTGCCGAGGCGCACCAGCTCCCGGAGCTGGCTGTCCAGGCGCAGCTCTCCCTGGCCTCCACGCTGCTGGTGCTCCAGCGCTCCGAAGAGGCTGCCCACGCTTATGCCGAGGCCGGGAAGTTGGGGGTGGGGGCTTCCGTTCCCGTGCTGGCCATCGAGGCCTACCGCATGTGCGGGCAGATCCTGGCGGGAGCGGGAAAGACAGCGGAAGCCACCTCCGCGTGGAAGCAGGCGCTGGCGGCGGCTGAGAAGGCGGCTCCGGAGCAGCGCTCTGCTTCCTCTGCTCCCGAGGCCGCGCGCCAGCTCGCCGAGCTCTGCCGCAAGCACGGCCTCAAGGCCCAGGCGGATTCGCTCGAGGCTCAGGCAACTGCTCTGGAAACTCCGTCCCCCCGCCGCGCACAGGAGGCCTGACGCACCATGCTGCAGAGCACCTTCTTTGATCCGGTCCTGGGTGTCGACACGCACATCGTCCTGGTGCCCACGCCTGCGGGGCCCGTGCCGACTCCTGTGCCCATGCCCTTCGTCGGCATGGTGTTCGATCCGGCGGGCCTGGCCATCGGCGCGGCCATTGGCATGGCGACGGGAGGAGGTCCCGGGCTGGTGCTGGTCAACAGCATGCCGGTGACCAATGCGGGAACCAACGTCACCAACACGCTGACGATGCCGCACCTGCCGGTGCCCGGAGTGGCCTTCGCCAAGGGACTGCCGGGAAACGACGCGGAGCTGTTCTTCGGCAGCCTCAACGTGAACCTGGCGGGCAGCCTGGGGGTGCGGCTGGGCGAGATCGCCATGAGCTGCAGCGATCCGGTGAGGCTGCCGACGAGCGTGGTGTTGGCGATCCCGAAGGGGATGCCGGTGCTGAACATGCCGGCGCCGGTGCCGGACCTTGCAGGCATTGCGCAGCGGCTGGTGATGCTGGGGGCGATGAAGTTGCTGAGGGCGGTGGCCCGCGGTGGCGCGCGGTTGTTCCGGGCGTTGAGGGCCGCCCAGCGCCGCAGCCGTGGATGGCAGCGCTTCAGCCGGGCGCTGAAAGGAGCGGTGGATCGGATCGCGCCGCAGCGCTTCCGGGACCGGCTGAAGCGTGCGGTGTGCTTCGTGACGGGCCACCCGGTGGATGTGGCGACGGGGCGAGTTTTCACTGACAACATTGACTTCGAGCTACCCGGGCCGCTGCCGCTCGTCTTCGAGCGCGTGTACTCCTCCTCGCTGTCCTGGCGGAACGGGCCGCTGGGATACGGGTGGAGCCACTCGCTGGATCAGCAGGTGTGGCTGGAGCCCGGCAAGGTGGTGTTGCTGGCCGAGGATGGGCGGGAGATCGAGTTCCACACCGATGGCCTCTCCGACCGACGGCTCCGCACCGGCCAGACCCTCTTTGACGCTACCCAGGGAATGACGGTGCGGGCACTGGGCTCCTCTTGCTGGGAGATCGAACAGGAAGATGGCCGGGTGCATGAGTTCGCTCCTGTGCCTGGGGGGCCCAGGGATCGCGCCCGGCTCATGCGCATCCGCAGCCGGGATGGCCACCACGTCATTCAGCTCTCGTATGACGCCCGAGGTCGGCTGGACTTCGTGCGCGACTCCGCCGGCAGGTTGCTGGGCTTCGAGCACGATGAGAGCGGCCGCCTGATGGCGGTCAAGCTGCCCCTGGCCAGCGCCAAGGAGAGCGGCTGGTACAACCACCTGCGCTACGTCTACGGTCCGCGGGGCGACTTGGTGAAGGTGATGGATGCGGCCGGGAGCTCCTGGCAGTACGACTACCAGGGCCACTTGCTGGTGCAGGAGACGGACCGGACGGGGCTCTCCTTCTTCTTCCAATACGATGGCCTGGGTTCATCCGCCCGCTGTGTCCGCACCTGGGGCGATGGCGGCATCTATGATCACCTCATCACCTACGACGTCCAGAATCGGAAGACGGTGGTGGAGGACAGCCTGGGGGCCGTCACCGTCTACCAGATGGATGAGTTGGGCATGGTGGTGAAGGTGGTGGACCCGCATGGGGCCGCGACCACCTACGCCTACGATGAGAACTGCGGGAAGCGCATCCGGGAGACCAACGCCGCGGGCCAGACGTGGGAGACCACGTACGGCTCGCGAGGCGACATCATCACCTCCCAGGAGCCGGACGGCGCCAAGGTGTGCTGGGAGTACGACGCGCGGGGCTTCCCTGTCCGCGCCACGGATGCGCTCGGGGGGGCGTGGACGTGGGACTATGACGTGGAGGGGCACCTCGTCGAGCAGGTGACCCCAACGGGGGAGAGGACGGGATGGGGCTGGAAGCAAGGCCTCATGGTGTGGGTCGAGGCTCCCGGCGGCCGGCGCTTCACGCTGGAATACGACAAGCAGAAGAATGTCGCGCTCAAGCGCGCTCCCACAGGCGCGGCTCTCGAATACGAGTATGACGGGCTGGGCCGGATCCGGCGGGTGAAGGATGCTCGCGGCGCCATCCGTCACCTGCGTTACGACGTGCTCGGCCGGTGGGTGCGTGCCGAGTCGCCCATAGGCCTGGTGCAGGAGTTTGCCTATGACGCCGAGGGCAACCTGCTGGAAGTGCATGACGCCACCCAGCACGTGAGGCTCACTTACGGCCACTTCCACAAGGTGGTGAAGCGAGAAGAGGCAGGTACCTCCATGCGCTTCCACTACGACACGGAGGGCCGGCTCACCGGTGTCTTTAATGAAGCGGACGAGGCGTACACCTTCGTCCGGGATGCCTGCGGCCGCACGCTGGAGGAGACGGGCTTCGACGGGAGGACGCGCCGCTTCGAGCGGGACAAGGTGGGGCGCGTGGAGTGCATCCACGAGCCGAGCGGCCGGAAGACCCAGCTTCAGTACGACGCCGGCGGGCGTGTGGCGAAGGTGGTGAACTCGGATGGCACGGGCGTGGAGTTCGTCTACCGCGCGGACGGCACCCTGGTGCGGGCCAAGAACGAGAGCGCCGTGGTGGTGCTGGAGCGGGATGCCGTGGGGCGTGTGGTGCGGGAGGTGCAAGGCGACTTCTCCCTCTCCTCTCGTTTCGATACGAGTGGGCAGCGCTCCCTGCTCGAGTCTTCTCTCGGCGGGCGCATGGCGATGCTGCGCGACGCGCTGGGCAACGTGTCCGCGCTCCACCTGGGCCGGGAGAGTCACCGCTCCCAGCAGCCCACGGTGCGCTTCGAGCGCGACCCGCAAGGCTTGGAAGTGGCGCGCCAGCTCCCAGGCAATATCCGCGTGGAGTGGCAGCGGGATGTGGTGGGCCGGCCCACGGCTCGCCGCACCTTGCGCCGGGGTGCCGGTTCCTCCGCGGTGAAGCTGGGCGAGCAAGCCTACGAGTGGCAAGGCGCGGATCAGCTCACCGCCATCACGGACAGCCGCCGGGGCGCGGTGTCCTACGAGTATGACGCGCGTGGGCGCCTCGTAGCGCAGCGTGGGAAGACGGGGACAGTGCACCGGGCCATGGATGCGGTGGGCAATGTCTACCGCACGCCTTCCGGGCGGGATCGGCGCTACGGCCCAGGTGGCTGGCTGGAGGAGGCAGACGGCGCGCGTTACCTCCATGACGAGGACGGGAACCTGACCGAGCGGAGGGACGCCGATGGGGCCCGCTGGCGCTACCGCTGGAATGGCGCGGGCCTGCTGTCCGAAGTGGAGCGTCCCGATGGCAAGCGGGTGCGGTTCGAGTATGACGCCTTCGCCCGCCGCACGCGCAAGGCGCAGAGCTCCATCGGGGCGGATGGACGGGAGACCCTCGAGTCCGAGACCCGCTTCGTCTGGGACGGGGATACCCTGCTGCATGAGGTGTCCACGGGCGCTCCCGTTACCACTTGGTACTGGGAGCCGGACAGCTTCACCCCCGTGGTGAAGGAGCAGGCCGGCCACCGCTGGGGCATTGCCTCGGATCACCTCGGCACTCCCACGGAGATGTTTGATGAGGCCGGCAGGCCTGTCTGGGCCATGCGGCTCGATATCGTGGGCAGTCCCACCTTCGAACTCGGCACGGCGGAAGCATGCCCGTGGCGCTGGCCGGGGCAGTACGAGGACGCCGAGGACGGCCTTTACTATCAACGCTGGCGTCCGTTTGATCCGCGTCTCCACCTCTTCCTTCGCAAGGATCCGTTGGGGCTGAGGGGCGGGTTCAATGCCTTCCAGTACACCGAGTCCCCCCTGGCCCAGGTGGATCCGCTCGGGCTGGCGCCTTTGGTGGTGATTGGTGAGGGGCAGGATCGCATCAAGCCAGTGGCCACCAGCCTGGGCGCGCACGACATCAGCACCGTCTGGGACTGGCATGACAAGCCGTACATGCGGCAGAACCGCCGGTGGATTCAACAGCAGATCTCCGAGCGAGCCGTCTTCGTCGATCTCGGACGTGATGGGCGCCCGAATCCCTCACACTTCTACAGCATGGAGATCGACGAGCTCACCAAGGCCGGGTACACACGCATGGAGAACGTCAGCTCGGTCAAGGGAGTGCATGGCAACAAGGTCTCTGTGCCCAAGGGCTCGACGCTGTGGTTTCCTCCGCGCAACTGCACCTAGCCATGACTCCCACCGAATTCGAGAACCATGTCCTTGCGATCTTTGGGGAGCTGATGGCTCAGGCGGGCCTGCGGCGGATCGATTTTTCCCACGAGCGCGCCTTCTCCACGGTGCTCGTGGGCAACGAGCATGCGGGCATCCGCGTCCTCCTGGAGTGGCGAGAACTCCACGTGCAGGTGGAATTTTATCGGTGTGTCGAGGGCCGGCTGCCGGCTCCGCCCGCTGTCATGGAGCCGTCCCCGAATTGGCTAAGCCTGGGGGAGCTCGCGGAGACGGGGCGCTTCCACCCGCTGGAGATACCGCTGCTCACGGCCTCTCACATTTCCGACGAGGGGCTCTCCGAGGTGACGCCGCAGGATGTGATGGCCTACCTGATGGACGTGGTGCCCCTGGTGAAGGCCGTGGGGGCTCCGTGGTTTCGGGGCCGGTTCGACAGCTTCGAGACGGCTGTCCACGCACGCGATGCCCTGCTAGCCGAGCCGGAGTTGAGTGCCGAAGGGACTCCGCATCTCCGCCTGGAGGAAGGCACCGAGTTAGCGGGGCAAGCCCCCGCCTTCGTGGCAGGGGTGCTCGACGCCTGTGCGCCGCTCGTCCACGCGGGCTGGCGCGACGTCTGGTACGCCACGGCTCCACGCGTGCTGGCCATGGCGCTCGCGGATCCACAACGCCAGATCGGGGTCGAGGTTCGCATGCGCTGGCCACGGCCCGTGAATGCCCAGGTGGAACTGCTCCTGCTCGAGGCCGGACGGCTCCCTCCATACGAGCGGCTGGATCGGCGAGTGACCATCCGCTGGGCGCTTGAGGCGCGCGGAGCTGTCGTCCCTCAGCTCGACCGGGGGGCAGGCTTGGGACTCTATGCATTCGTGGGCCAATCCCTCGCGGCGCTGGCTCGGACCAGTCCGGAGTTTCTCCTCGGAGATGGACAGATCATCCGAAAGGCGCAGCTCCTGCGCCAAGACGTGGGAGAGAGCCTGGGCGCTGATTTCCGTTGAGCTGGAGCGAGCCCTGTCCGGCCCGCCCGAAATCCTCCCTGACGCGCGGCGCGGTGGGCGGTAGTCTCCTCGCTCCAACCTTCACCGCCTGTCAGGAGGATTTCTACCCATGCGTTCCATGCTGGCCCTGGCCATGCTCGCGGCGCTCGGCACCGGCTGCGTCGCCCAGAGCAAGTACAACGAGCTGGTCTCCGAGAACGAGAACCTCGACAACCGCCTCAAGGACGAGAAGGCCGCTCGCGAGGCCCTCGAGGCCAAGGTGAAGGACCTGGAGGAGAAGCTCGCCGCCGCCGAGCGCGACAAGGAGGCCCTCAACTCCCGCCTCACCACCTCCGAGTCCCGCCTCACCGCCGCCGCCGCCGAGCGCTATGCCCTCGAGCAGAAGAACCAGGAGCTCACCGCCCTCAATGACGAGCTGGCCAAGTCCACCAGGAAGCTCGCCGAGGCCAAGGAGGCCCTCGAGCAGAAGAGCGCCGAGTACGAGAACCTCGCCAAGAGCCTCAACAAGGAGATCTCCGAAGGGAAGATCCAGCTCTCCGAGCTCCAGGGCCGGATGACCGTCCAGCTCAAGGACAAGATCCTCTTCGCCTCCGGCTCCACCCGCATCAACAAGGAGGGCCAGGACGCCCTGGCGAAGATCGCCGACGCCCTGAAGACCGTTCAGGGCCGCATCATCCGCGTCGAGGGCCACACCGACGACGTGCCCATGCCCAAGGATGGCCCGTTCCCCTCCAACTGGGAGCTCAGCCTCGCTCGCGCCATGGCCGTGGTGCGCGCCCTCCAGGACTCCGGCGTGGACCCCACCGTCCTCTCGGCCGCCGGCTATGGGCAGTACCAGCCCATTGCTCCCAACGACAGCGAGAAGAACCGCAGCTTGAACCGGCGCATTGAAATCGTGCTCGCGCCGAAGGTGGGAGGCCGTTAAAGGGGGGACGCACCGCGCTCCCTCTCATGAAAACGCTCGCCTCCGTCCTCTGTCTCCTCGCCGCGACCGGGGCCTTGGCTCAGGCCCCGGATGCCGGCACGCCTCCCGCCGACGCGGGCCCACCCCAAGGAGTGCTCACCCAGGCCCCCGTCCTCAAGCGCCAGGTCGAGGCGCAGTACCCCCCCGAGGTTCTCGCCCAGCAGCTCGAGGGCACGGTGGTGATGAACATCGACATCTCCGAGACGGGCGCCGTCACCGATGTCCAGGTGACGCGGCCCGCGGGCCACGGCTTCGACGAGGCCGCCGTGGCCGCCGTGCGTCAGTTCGAGTTCGAGCCCGCCGAGGTGGACAACGTCCCCGCCCCGGTCCGCATCGAATACGCCTACCAGTTCGTCTGGCGCGCGCCGCCGCCCCCCGAGGGCACCGAGCCCGGAAAGGCCCTCGAGCCGCCGGTGAACTTCATCGGCCGCGCCCTGGAGCGAGGCACCCGCCGCCCGCTCTCCGGCGCCGAGGTGGCCCTGCCCGAGCTGCAGCTCACCACCAGCACGGATCCGGACGGGCGGTTCTCGTTCCGGGGTGTTCCCGTGGGCACCCATGAGGTGCTCGTCGTGCTCAGCGGGTATGACCGGTTCCGCACCCGGGAGACCCTCGTCGAGGGCCAGCAGACCCAGGCCACGTACTACGTGCAGAAGCGCATCTTCAGCCCGTACGAGACCGTGGTGCGCAGCGAGCGCGAGCGCAAGGAGGTCACCCGCACCACGCTCCAGGTGGCCGAGATTCAGAAGGTGCCGGGCACCCAGGGGGACACCCTGAAGGTGGTGCAGAACCTGCCCGGCATGGCCCGGCCCGCGTTCAACGGCGGCGAGCTCGTCATCCGCGGCACCAGCCCCAATGACTCGGGCGTCTTCCTCGATGGGCAGCGGATTCCCCTGCTGTACCACTTCGGCGGACTCACCTCCGTGTACAACTCGGAGCTGCTGGACACGCTGGACTACCTGCCCGGCAACTTCTCCTCCTACTACGGCAATGTCACCGGCGGCGTCATCAACGTGCACAGCCGCGCGCCGAAGATGGACCGCTTCCACGGCACCGTGGGCGTCAGCCTCATCGAGTCCAACGCCGTGTTCGAAGGCCCCATCACCGACACCCTGGGCATCGCCGTGGCGGGCCGGCGCTCCTACGTGGACCTGGTGCTCAAGCTCGTTCCCCAGAGCGGGGACGGGCCCTCCATCCAGGTGGCCCCGCGCTACTACGACGCCCAGGTGAAGCTGCACTGGACCCCCGACAAGCGAAACACCTTCACGCTGCAGGGGCTCACCTCCAACGATGTGCTGGGCCTGCTCTTTACCCGGCCGGCGGACAGCGACCCGAGCGTCAACGGCGCCTTCAATTTCGTCACCGGCTTCAACCAGCTGCGGCTCGGCCACCAGTTCAAGAAGGGCGACTTCACCCTGGACAGCCAGGGAATGGTGGGCAACACGCTGATCTCGTTCACGGTGGGAGACCGGTTCCTGCGCATCGCCTCGCTGGATTTGGATTTGCGCTCCACCGCCGAGTACGCCCTGAGCGAGGAGCTCACCCTGGCCGGCGGCTTGGACGTCCAGTACGCGCATGCCCGCGTGAAGGCCCGCGTCCAGGCGCCGCCTCGCGAGGGCGAGCCGCTCGGGCCCCAGGTGACCGAGGAGATCATCACCGCCAATGATGCCTACTTCCAATACTTCCCCGGCCTCTGGGCCGAGGCGCGCTGGAAGCCCCTCAAGGGTCTGCTGCTGGTGCCGGGCGTGCGCAGCGAGAGCTACCTCTTCGAGGGCCAGCAGGTGCACAAGCGCTCGCTCAACCCACGGCTGGCGGTGCGCTACGCGCTGACGGACACGGTGACGCTCAAGGGCGGCGCGGGGCTCTACCACGGGCCTCCTCTCCAGGACGAGCCCAGCATCTCGTTCGGCAACCCGGAGCTGAGCGCCAAGCGCTCCGCCCAGTACAGCGTGGGCACCGAGTGGCAGCCCCAGCCCGAGTACTTCCTCAGCGGCGAGCTCTTCTACAACGACTTGAGCCAGCTCATCGTCCGTTCAACCGCGCTGGTGGAGCGGGATGGGCAGATGGTGCCCGAGCGGCTGAACAACACCGGCTCCGGCCGCATCTACGGCTTCGAGGTGCTGGCCCGGCGCGCGCTCACCGAGCGCTTCTTCGGATGGATTGCCTATACCTTCAGCCACAGCCAGCGGCGGGACAGCCCGGACGGGCCGCTGCGCCTGTTCGACAATGATCAGACGCACGTGCTCACGGTGATTGGCAGCTACAAGCTGCCGGCCGGGTGGGAGCTGGGCGCGCGCTTCCGGTTCTCCTCCGGCAACCCGCTCACGCCCATCGTCGGCGCGCGGAGGGATGATCTCTCGGACGTCTTCATCCCCCTCTTCGGCGGGGTGAACTCGCAGCGCCTGCCCAGCTTCAACCAGTTGGATGTCCGCGTGGACAAGAACTTCATCTTCGACACCTGGAGCCTGGACCTCTACGTGGATCTCACCAACGTCTACAACAACCCGGCGAAGGAGGGCGTCCTCTACAACTACAACTACTCCGAGTCGGCGTACCTGGAGGGCCTGCCCATCCTGCCGATCATCGGCGCCAAGGGGAGCTTCTGACATGCGCGCGCCTGTTCTTCTCTGCGTCTCCCTGGCCGTGTCCGCGTGCAGCCCGACGTTCGAGCTCCAGCAGGAGCTCCGCCGCGTGCGGGTGCTGGCCATCAAGGCCGAGCCCGCCGAGCTGACGTTCAACCCGGATGCTCCCGCGCTGCCGCCGCCCACCCAGTTCACCGCGCTGGCGGTGGCTCCGGATGAGCGCTCCGTGGAGGTGGTGCTCGCGCTGTGCCGGCCGGGCAATGCCTACAGCGGCGAGCTGGAGTGCCCAGGCAAGGACGGCGCCACGCTGCCGGATGGGCAGCTCTCGCTGCTGGACCCGAACGTGCAGCAGATCCTCCAGGAGACGGCCAACGCGGGCGGTAATGGGGCTCCGCTGGACTTCAATGATCCGCAGACGCGTGCGGTGCTCGAGCAGGGCGTGCCGCTCTTCGTCGGCTACAAGGCCACCGATGGCAGCGACACTCCCGAGGGCCTGGAGCAGGGCGTGCACCCGCTGACGTTGAAGCTCACGGCCACGCCCAACCAGAACCCGCGCATGCAGGACCTCTTGTGGGAGGGCGCGCCGCTGGCGGGCCCGCTGCCGCTGGACACGGAGCTGGTGCTGCGGCCCGTGCTCGCCGAGGGCAGCCAGGAGCTGTACGACACTCCCGCCGGCCCGCGCTCCGAGCAGGTCTTCTACAGCTGGTTCTCCACCGGTGGCGGCAAGGTGAAGGAGTTGCGCTCGCTGGAGCCGGTGGATGGCAAGCCCGGGGAGCCCACCATCCACTACCAGACGCCCAAGGTGCCCCAGCGGGTGACGATCTACGTGGTGGCTCGGGATGGGCGCGGCGGCGTGGACTGGCTGGCGCGCACCGTGGACGTGGGCCCGTAGCTCGGGCTCAGGCCGGAGACAGCTCGAGCGCGGCGGAGGCCCGGCCGAGGCCCTCGGCCACCGAGGTGAAGGCATCCGCCGTGCGCACCCGCTCCTCGCCGAAGCGGTTCACGTAGAGCTGCCGCACCGCCGGAATCTGCGAGGAGCCGCCCGTGAGGAACACCGCGTCGAGCTCTCCTGCCCCCGCGCACCGCTCCAGCAGGCCCTGCGTCACCTGCTCCAGCTCCGTGAGCAGCGGCTGGCAGAAGGACTCGAACTCGGCGCGGGTGATGCGCTCGTGCAGCTGGATGCGCGCCTCCTCGAAGTCCAACGTCGTCTCGTCCGCGTTCGACAGCTGCACCTTGGCCGCCTCGATGGCTCGGAAGAGCCGGTAGCCCAGGTTCTCCATCACCAAGTCGTACAGGGCCTCCGCCGTCTGCGGCTTGTCGCTGGACTCCAGCATCAGCTCCAGCAGCTCCTGCGTGGACTTCTCGCGGATGAACGACATCTCGTGCCAGGACAGCAGCTTGGCCATGACATGCTGGGGCACCGGCAGCCGCTTGTCCGTGAAGCCTCGCACCTTGTACGTGGTGCCCGCTCCAAAGCGGGGCAGCAGCTTGTGGCGCATGATCTCCGCGTCGAACCGATCGCCGCCAATGCGCACGCCCGTGGAGCCCACCACGTCCGGCTTGCGGTCCAGCTTCCCCCGGCGCGAGGGCCCCAGCCGCATCAGCGTCAGGTCCGTGGTGCCCGCGCCGAAGTCCGCCACCAGCACCAGCTCGTCCCGCGAGAGCTGCGCCTCGTAGGCGAGCGCCGCGGCGATGGGCTCGATGAGGAACTGAATGCGCTTGAAGCCCGCCAGCTCCGCCGCCTTGCGCAGCCGCTGCTCGGCCAGCGCGTCCGCCTCGGGCTCGGGAGAGAAGAGGGCCGGGCGGCCCAGCATGACGGCCTCGGGGGCACTGCCCAGCTGCGCTCCCGCCGCCTCGCGCACCCGGCGCAGCAGCACCGCCACCAGATCCTCAATGGTCCACGTACGGCTGTGCACCTGCGTGGCGCGGAAGGAGCGGCTGTGCAGGAAGGACTTCACCGACTGAATGAAGCGCCCGGCGTTGTCGTCCAGGTAGCGGGTGATGGCCTCCTCGCCGGCATACGTGGTGCGTTCGTCCTCCGGGAAGAAGAGCACCGAGCGGAAGAGGCGGGGCTCTCGCGTCCCCGGGGCGATGGGCAGCACCCGGCCGTCGGGCAGGGCCGCCGCCGTGTTGCTCGTTCCAAAGTCGAGGCCGCAGACGCGCATGACGAAAGCGCCCATACCGCCGAACCGAGCGCGGCGGTAGCGCCTTCTTGCCGGGGAGCCAGGAGAGCAGGCCCTGGGAGCCTGCCCGGCTCGGGTTGGCGCCCAGGGGCCATGCTCCATCTTTGGCCTGTCCACCTGATGACAGGAGAGATCATGAAATTCGGCGCAGGATGGTTGTCGGCGGGGGTTGCCGCGTTGCTCCTCACGGCGGGGTGCAAGGAAGGCAAGCTCGTCAACGAGCAGGCCACGGACGCCCAGTCAGCGGAGCAGGCTCAGCAGCAGCCGCAGCAGACCCAGCAGACGGTGGCCCAGGCTCAGCCGAGCGCCCTGGAGGCCCAGAGTCAGCAGCAGAGCGAGCTGGCCCAGCAGAACCAGCAGGCGGCGCAGCAGCCGCAGCAGGGGGCCCAGGCGCAGCAGCAGGGGGCCCAGGCTCCGGCTTCTTCCGCCCAGGCGGAGGGAGAGCAGACCGTCGTGGGGCAGGTGCTGACGGCGAACAATCAGGAGGTGCTGGTGAGCAGCCGAGGCGAGCCGCAGGTCCGGCTCCAGCTGAAGCCGGAGACGATGATCATGGTGGACGGGCGCCAGGCCCGAGCCGTGGACATCGAGGAGGGCAGCCAGGTGCGCGCCTCCTTCAATACCCAGAGCGGTGAGCCGACCGCGACGCGCATCGAGGTGACGACGTCCCAGCGGCCCCCCACTCCTGCGGCACCCGAGAGCGGCGAGTCCTCGCCGGGCGCTCACGAGCCGGGAGATCAAGAGGCGCCGTTCCAGCCGGACCAGCCGGGCTCTGGCAGGTGAGGGCTGCTCCGGCTGTCAGCCCGCCTCGTGCATTCGGAGCATGCGCTCTGCCACCGCGGGCCCCTTCCATCCCAGGATGCGAGCGTCTTTGTTCGAGAAGGCCACCGCGGTGAGGAAGAAGTGCTCCAGCTCTTCCCGCTCCCGGCGGGAGAGATCCTCGTGGCTGCGCAGGTTCTGGGCTCTCACCGCGGCCACAGGCACCACGAGCAGCCTGTCGTTGCGCTCGCGGCCCTTGCCCTGCGTTTTCTTCTGATCCACCTGAAGCACCCCCAGCGCGCGACAGGGCAGGACCACGCCCGGCCAGGTGGCCACGTCCCAGTACACCAGCGCATCCAGCGGGTCGCCGTCCGGCCCCTTCGTGCTGGGGATGAAGCCCCAGTCATACGGGTAGCGCAGCCCGCGTGTCAGCGGACGGCTGATGGTGAAGGCCTTCAGCGTGGGCTCGTACTTCAGCTTCACCGTGGAGCCGCGCGGGGACTCGACGACGACATGGAAGGCGCCCTCTTCGTCGCGCAGGGGCAGTCGCGTGAGATCCGAGACCATACCCGGACAAGGTTGGCTCGGAGCGCGGGGCTCGCAAGCACGCGGGGCCCGGAGTTTCATCTCGGCGACGTCCCAGGGCCAGGGGTGTTACCTGGCGCGCATCCAGATGATCAGGGTCAGGACGGCTCCCACGGCGGTCAGCACCAGCCCGGTGATGGGGCGCCAGCGAACGAGGCTGGCCGGGGGCTCCTTGGCTTTGACCAGGGCGACGATGTTGACGATGAGCGAGGCGAGCTGGAACGCCACGCACATGGGGACGAGCGCGAGCAGCCCCAGCACGAGCCCCGTGGTCTGCAGCGCCGTTCCACCGCCGCGGCCCTGGTTCGCCTCGACGCGCTGGGCCCTCAGCGCCCAGCAGGCCGGACACATGGGACGCGCCTCGGGGCGTATCCGGCGCTCGCAGGCGGGGCACATGAACGAGCCGCAGCGCGCGCACGTCCAGCTCGCGGGCGTGTCCGGGTGGCTGGCGCACGAGGCGCCCTCGGGGAGCACCTCGCTCATGCGCTCCGGGCGACCGCGTCGAGCGCGGACGGCTTCTTCTGACCGGCGAACAGGTGCTGCTCGATTTGGAGCGCCGCCTCCTCGCTGGGGAGCTTGAGGGTGATGCGGCCCTCCGCGATGCGCTGCACCACCGGGCCCTTGTTCCGCGCGAAGAGCAGGAACGCGGCAATGGGTGTTGCCAGCGCCAGCCCGATGAGCAGCGCCACTGCCGCCCCGGGGCCGCTGTCGATCATCACGCAGCCACCGATGAACAGCGCGATGGCCACCAGGAAGGAGAGGCCGAAGAACACCCGCCCCATCCACCAGCGCTTGTAGGCCTCCTCGGTGAAGGGCAGGTGACCCTTGACCCGCTTGGTGAGGATGGACGCCACGATGGCCGCGATGAGCACGTTGACGATGACAAGCGCCACCGTCCAGCGGGGATACCAGGCGAACTTCACGGGCTTGAACTCGACGTTCTCCGTCTGGCCGGTGACGACGCAGACGCGCGGGAGATCAAACTCGTTCAGCTCATCCGCCGGGAGGACAATTTCACGCATGGGGCGGCTTCTACCGTAGCCGCCGGGCCATGTGCCAGATGGGGGCGCCTTACTTCACGGCGAGAGCGCGGGTGGCGCGGGCTCGGAGGCCTCTTACCTGCCTGCTCGGAGGGCGCTCAGGAGCTACAGCTCACCGACAGGTGCTTGCCCCAGGCGGGAGGCGGGGCGGCGGAGGCCTCGTGCTCGGGCTGCTCGTCGAAGGGCCGCGAGAGCACTGCCAGCAGCCGGTCCACCTCGCTGAAATCGCCCTCCTGGGCCCGGGTAATGGCCGTCTGGGCCAGGTAGTTGCGCAGCACGTACTTGGGGTTGACGCGGTCCATACGCGCTCGGCGCTCGGCATCCACGCTGCCCTCGGCGAGCAGGCGCGCACGGTACGCCGCCGCCCACGTGTCGAAGCCGGCTGTGTCCAGGAACCCGTCCCGCAGCGGCTCGTTGCGAGCCTCGGCGGAGGAGTCGAAGCGGCCCAGCATCCGGAAGAAGCGGGTGTAGTCCACCCGCCCATCGGCCAGCAGGGTGATGAGCGTCTCGAGGAGCGATTGATCCTCGGGGCGGGGCTCACGAAGTCCGAGCTTCTCACGCATCCGCGCCAGGAAGTGCGAGGTGAAGGCGGGGGAGAAGGCCTGGAGCGCCGCTTGGGCCTCCTCCTCGGTCATGAGGGTGAGGAGCGCCTCGCCCAGGCACGCCAGGTTCCACAGGGCAATGCGCGGCTGCTTGTCGAAGGCGTAGCGCCCGAAGTCATCCGAGTGGTTGCAGATGAAGCCCGGCTCGAAGTCATCCAGGAAGCCGAAGGGCCCGTAGTCCAGCGTGAGCCCGAGGATGGACATGTTGTCCGTGTTCAGCACCCCGTGCGCGAAGCCCACCGCCTGCCACTGCGCGACGAGGCGCGCGGTGCGCTCCACCACCTCCGCGAAGAAGCGGGAGTACCGCTCAGGGCCCCCCTGCAGGTGCGGGAAGTGCCGGGCGATGACGTAGTCCGCCAGCGTCGCCACATGCTCGGGGTGCCCGGTGTGGTGGAAGTACTCGAAGGTGCCGAAGCGCACGTGGGAGGGAGCCATCCGCACCAGCATGGCGCCCGTCTCCTCCTCCTCGCGGTACACCTTCTCGCTGCCGCCGATGATGCACAGGGCCCGCGTGGTGGGGATGCCCAGCCCGTGCATGGCCTCGCTGCAGAGGTACTCGCGCAGGGTAGAGCGCAGCACCGCGCGCCCGTCTCCCATGCGCGAGAAGGGCGTCAGCCCCGAGCCCTTGAGGCTCAGCTCCCAGCGCTCCCCCGTGGAGGTGCGAACCTCGCCCAGCAGCAGCGCTCGGCCGTCTCCCAGCCGAGGCACATACACCCCGAACTGGTGCCCCGCGTAGACGGTGGCCACGGGCTCCATGCCGGGCAGGGGCCGCAGCCCGCCGAAGGCCTGAATGAACTCGGGGCGCCGAGCCTCGGAGGGCGCCAGCTCGAGCAGCCGGAGCGCCTCGGGACTGACGCTCACCAGGTGCGCATCCCGAAAGGGGCTGGGAGGCACCCGCGCGCTGAACCCGGGGGGCAGGCGGGCGTACGTGTTGTCGAAGTGGAGCTGCTCGAGCGAAGGCATGACTGGAGATAACAGCGGGGGCCCCGGCATGGCATCCCGAGGAGGCATCCGCCACGGCCTCCTCGGAAGGCGGCGCTGTGCGCTCTAGCGCTGCAGGTCCGGCACCTTCATGCCCTTCGCCACCGCGGGCCGGTCGCCAACGCGCTGCATCCACTGGAGGATGCCCGAGCTGGAGCTGAAGAGCTCCGGGGCGAGCTGCCGGGCTGTCGCCACCCAGGGGTACATGGCGATGTCCGCGATCGAGTACTGGCGGGCCATGAAGTCGCGGCTGCTCAGGTGTTTGTTCAGCACGCCCACCACTCGGACGCCCTCCACGCGGAAGCGCTCGATGGCGGCGGGCACCCGCTGCGGGGCGAGGTTCGTGAAGAAGTTGAGCTGGCCGAACGCCACGCCAAAGCCCGACATCTGGAACATCAGCCACTGCATCACCTCCGCCCGGCCCACCGCGTCCGAGGGCATCAGCCGGCCCGTCTTCTCCGCCAGGTAGACGAGGATGGCGCCGGACTCGAACACCTTCAGGCCCCCCGGCACGTCGTGATCCACGATGGCGGGGATCTTGTTGTTGGGGTTGACCGCGAGGAACTCGGGCTTGAACTGCTCGCCCTTCATGAGATCCACCACCTTCGTGGTGTAGGGCAGCCCCAGCTCCTCCAGGGCGATGGAGACCTTGCGGCCGTTGGGCGTCGTGTACGTGTACAAGTCGATCATGTTTGGACTCCTGTCGCAGAAGGGAGGCTCTGTATACCGCAGATGAGGTGCCGGGTTGACGCGGAAGGCCCGGAACTCCTAGGAGAAGGCCCGTGCGACCCATGGACCTCATCGAACGGTTGCGCCAGCTGTCTCCGGGCGCGGCGAACCTGCTGTTGAGCGCCGCGCTGCCGCGGATCATCCCCTCGGCCGGCGGGCTGGGCATTCGGGTGGAGGAGGTGACGGAGGCTCGCGCCCGGCTGTCCGTGCCGCTCAAGGGGCGTACGAAGAACCACGTGGGAGGGCTCTACTTCGGCGTGCAGATGACGCTGGCGGAGCTGACGGCGGGGCTGTTGCTCCTGCGGCGCTTTCCGCCCACGGAGTACCGCTCGCTCGTGAAGCGGGTAGAGGCGGACTTTCGCGCCCAGGGGCGAGGCAGGGTGTACGCCGTGTGCGAGCCGCCCCCGGAGGCATTTGCCTCGCTGGAGGAGGCGCTGCGGCAGAAGGGGGACAAGGCCGAGGCGTGGGTGCCCGTGAAGCTGCTGGCCGAGGACGGCACCGTCGTCACCGAAGTGCGCTTTCTCGATTCGGTGAAGAAGCGCTGAGCTTCATCCAGGCAAGGCCAGGGTTGGCTCACCGGGCTCGCCCAGGGTGAGCACCTCGCAGCCCTCGTGCGTCACCAGCACGGTGTGCTCGAACTGGGCGGAGAGGCTCCCGTCCTCCGTCACCACCGTCCACCCGTCCGGCAGCACCCGCACCTCCGGGCGCCCCAGGTTCACCATGGGCTCGATGGTGAGGACCATCCCCGAGCGCAGGGTGATTCCCGTCCCGCGCCGCCCCACATGGGGCACATGAGGTGGGCCGTGCATCTGCCGGCCAATGCCGTGCCCCCCGAACTCACGCACCACGCTGCAGCCCTCGGCTCGCGCCAGGTCCTCAATGGCCGCGCCGATGTCTCCCAGCCGCGCGCCGTGGCGCACCACGGCCAGGCCCGCGTCGCGGCACCGGCGCGCCACGTCCACCACGTGCCGAGCCTCCGCGGACACCTCCCCGATGAAGAACGTGGCCGAGGTGTCCCCATGAAACCCGTTCAGGCACGTCGTCACATCCACGTTGATGATGTCTCCCGGCGCGAGCCGCTCGTCCGGGCGTGGGATGCCGTGACAGACCACCTGGTTGCGGCTGGTGCACACCGCCGCGGGAAAGCCGTGGTAGCCCAGTTGGCTCGGCTGGCCGCCGCGCCGGGCCGTGTCCTCCCGCACCCACGCGTCAATGTCCGCCGTTGCCACCCCCGGCGCCAACCGCGACGCGATATACGCCAACGTTCCTGCCGCGGCCTTCCCCGCAAGGCGCAGGCGATCGAGCTCGGTCCCCTTCAGCAGCGGAATTCCCATGGCGGAGCAAGGTGGCACTCGCTCGTCGAGAGCGTCCAATGCTGTCTTGGCATGGAGTCCGAGGGGCCTATCCAATGGCCCGAGGGTCCGCGCTAGACTCGCCTGCCGTGAGCCTTACGCACATTCAGTCCTTCGTCGCGGTGGCCGAAGAGGGCCATGTGGGGCGCGCAGCGCGTCGGCTCCACCTGTCCCAGCCTCCGCTCAGCCGCCACATCCTTGCGCTCGAGGATGAGCTCGGCACCCGGCTCTTCGAGCGAACGCCTCGCGGCATGCGCCTGCTGCCCGCGGGGGAACTCTTCCTCGAGCACGCCCGGCGCATCCTCGCCGAGGTGGACGCGGCGGTGCACTCCGTGCGAGGCGACGCCCCGACTCGTCCCAATCGGTGACGGGCTGGACCCTGCCGCCTGCTCTGCCGGGCAGAGTCCTTGCGTCTACAGAACAGGCCTGTCCTTGGGGTGGCTGCTCACCGGCTCTTCCAGGAGGAAGTCCACGACGCCCTTCCAGAGCTTCTCGAACTGGGGCCGCCGGAAGCCGGAGCCGGAGATGAGCCAGTCCACATGCGGCGGCTGGTGGGACGGCTGATCGAAGTGGCCGATGGCGTCCAGGTGGTCTGCCCGCACCGCGGCGATCACCCGGCCGTAGACCTGGGAGCGCGTGGGGACAATGCCATCACACGACTGCGGCCCGGGCAGCGCGCCATAGGCCTGCACCAGCGCCGCGGTCTGCTCGGCGGTGAGGAGCGGAATCTGGTTCAGCGGCATCCGCAGCGTCTGCCCGTAGAGGAACGCGTAGACCGTGTGGGTGATCTGCGCGTACGGGTCCAGGCCCGCGGACACGCGCGTGCGCAGCGAGGGAGGACGGGCCTGCGTCACCACCGAGCCGTAACGCACGCTGGGCCGGTCCTCGCATCCCGCGTTGAACAAGTCGATCCCCTCGGGGGTGAGCTGGGGGATGAGGGAGGTGTCCTTGCCCACATCTTCCAGGAAGCGCGAGACGGACTCGCGCCGGTCCGCTGAGAAGTCTCCCAGGAGCTGATCAAAGAGCTGATCCAGGAGCGTCTGCTTCCACCCGAGCTGCGCATCCGCGCGTGACAGCATGTGCCCCAGGCGGAAGGCCACCTTCAGCGGCAGGCGGCCAAAGCGCAGCACGTACACGGTGAACAGCGAGAGCAGCTTGAGGATCTGCTGCCCGAACAGCCCCATGAAGAAGGACGCCAGGGGTGTGCCGGCGTGGGGGGTGGAGACCGTCACCACCGAGCGGACCCGGCTGGCATAGGCCTCCGAGCTGATGCCATCGCGCAGGGAGGCGGTGGGGCTGATGAACAACCGCGCGTCCAGGCCGCCGGTGGAGTGGCCAATCAGATACAGGGGGCCGTCGTCCGAGCCCGCCGTCTCCTGGATTCCCTTGCGCAGCTCCTCCGCCCGCTGGCGGATGGAGGCGGTGGGGTGGGAGCGAATGGCCACGACTTCCGCCTCGATACCCCGCCGGGCGAACTCCGCCTGGAGGAAGTCTCGGACGTGGCCGAAGTAGACCAGCTCCCCCAGGTTGGTGAAGCCGAAGAAGCCGGGGACCAGGTAGATGTGGTGCTTCACAGGCATTCCAGTGAACCTTCCGGCCTCTTGGCTTCCGACTCAAGCCTCGTGGAGGATCTCCTGATCCGGCGGGTCCTCCCCCGCGGGTTGTCGCTCTGGGTGTGAACCTGGCGACACCGGGGGTTGTGCGCCGCGTCAGCGATGATCACCTCTCATGGAGTCCACCAGCAGCGATTCACTCTCCAATGAACGCAGTGCTCCCACCCGGGAGCAGTCGGAGTCCCTTCTGGCCGAAAGGGTACCCCGATTGGAATCAGGATCTGTTCATGCGCTAACATTCCCGCCGGTACCGGGGGGGAGAGAGGCTTGTAATGATGGAGGCACCGGAACCCGAGGGCCGTGAAGTCAGGGCCATCATGTTTACGTCGATGGTCGTGGCCGGCTCCCAATCCCCGCGGGAGGAGTCCCTGGAGCAGGCGCTGCGCGAAGAGCACAGCCGGCTCGTCCGGGAGCTCCTGCCCCGCCAGGGCGGGCGCGAAGTGAAGATGTTGGAGGACGGTTTCTTGCTCGAGTTCGACCGGGGGCTGCCCGCGGTGCGCTTCGGGCTGGCGCTCCAGGAGGCCGTGGCCGAGCGCAACCGGCACCTGCCTCCCGAGCAGCACCTGGAGCTGCGCATCGGCGCCCACCTGGGCCCCGTGCTGCACCAGGACGGAGAGGTCTTCGGTGAGGGTGTGAACCTGGCGGCGCGCATCGAGTCGCTCGCCCGGCCCGGCACCCTCTATGTCAGCGAGCCGGTGGCGCGCGAGGTAGAGGGCCATCCGCTGCCGCACGCCGTGCGCCTGGGGCGCGCCGAGCTCAAGAAGATCCGCCTGCCCGTCGCCCTGTTCCGTGTCGAGGCGCGGCGCCAGAGCCCCCGCCCCGCGCTCTTTGCCCGGGTCCGCTCGTTGTTCACATAGCCCCGCTCGGCAGTTGAACCCCCGCACCCGAGCGCTAGGGTGCGGACCATGTCCGAACTCACGCTCGTCGTTGGCTCGAAGAACTACTCGTCCTGGTCGCTCCGGCCGTACCTGGCGCTGGCCCACACCGGGCAGCCGTTCCGCGAGGTGCTGGTACCGCTGTATCAACCCGACACCACCGCGAAGATCGCCCAGCACTCCCCGAGCGGACGCGTGCCGGCGCTGCACCATGGCTCGCTCCTGATCTGGGACTCGCTGGCCATCTGCGAGTACCTGGCGGAGACGTTCCCCCAGGCGCGGCTGTGGCCCCAGGACAAGGAGGCCCGCGCGGTGGCGCGCTCGGTGACGGCGGAGATGCACTCGAGCTTCTCCGCGCTGCGGCAGAACATGACCATGGACCTCCACGCCCGGAAGCCGGGCCAGGGGCGCGCGCCGGGCGTGGCCGAGGACATTGCTCGCATCCAGGCGCTGTGGAATGACTGCCGGGCTCGCTTCGGGCAGGGCGGACCGTTCCTCTTCGGCCCCTTCACCATCGCGGATGCCTTCTACGCTCCTGTCGTCACCCGCTTCGTCACCTATGAGGTGGAGCTGGACGCGGTGAGCCAGGCCTACCGCGATGCGGTGCTGGAGCTGCCGGCGCTGAAGACGTGGTCGGAGGCCGCTCGGAACGAGCCGGTCCTGAAGCGCTCCCTGTAACCGGGAGCCAGCTCGACGCGCTCGAATCAGAGCCCGAGCGCCTTCAGCTGCGCGTCGAAGGTGGGCGCATCGGTGAAGAGGTGGCCGCGGATGCCCAGGGCGTTGGCGGCCTCGACGAACTCGGGCAGATCATCGAAGAAGGCCGCCTCGTGCGGCGCGCAGCCGGCCCGCTCCAGGGCGAGCCGGTAGAAGGCGGGCTCGGGCTTCACGTGGCCCACCTCGCAGCTCATCAGCACGGCGTCGAAGCGCTGGAGCAGCGGCAGCAGAGGCCTCACATACGCCACGTGCAGGGCATTGGTGTTGGACAGCAGCACCAGCTTCACCCGTCCCACCAGCCCCTCCACGCGCGGCAGCACCGCCTGATGCACCGTGAAGTGGCTGCTCCACAGCGGGGCGAACTCCTCCATGGGCAGCTCCACGCCGAGCGCTCCGCATACGTCCTTGCGGATACCCTCCGCGTCCAGCAGGCCCCGGTTGGCCGCCGTCCAGCCCGCGCCGGTGAGCCGCTGCGACACCTCCTGGGCCGACAACCCCGCGCGCTGCCCCAGCCGGTGGAAGAGCAGGGCGTTGTCGTGGAACACGAGGACGTTACCGAGGTCGAGGATGACGGCACGCGGCGGCGGCATGGCCCGTGCTTATACCGGGTTGCCGCACGCCATGGGCCTCCTCGCTCCGCTCGTCCCCGAGCGTTCGCTCCCTCCAAGCGCCTAGATGACTGGCACCCGGTTGGGGAGCTCCCTCGCGGGCACGTTGGAGTAGTCCGCATCGAGATCCAGCACCAGGCGCTGGAGCACCCGCTTGCTGAGGGCCTTGCGCAGCCTCCCGAGGAACTCGGGCGGAGCGGCGATGATCAGCTTCTCGAAGGTGTGCCCATCCACGCCGCGATCCAGGCGCCCGGACAGCTCGCGGGCGAACCGGTCATGCTCCAGCTCGCGGCGCCCGTCCGGCTCCGTCTCCGGAGGGGGGCCATGGAGCGTGCCCGCGTTCGGGTTGTCCCGCTGCTCCTGCAAGTCCATGTTCCGCGCCCGGCTCTCGTCGTGGCGGAACTCCTCCAGCAGGTTCCAGTCCTCCCCCCGCTCGTCCGCGGAGAACAACCGCATCCGGCTCGCATTGCCCACCAGAATCCAGAGCTTGTCCGCCATCGTCTTCCTCCTGTGAAGAAGGGATGCGGAGCGGTGCCGCGCCCGGCAAGCTTGCGGGCAGTGGAGGAGCTTGTGTCGGGTGCCGGGGGAGCGACCACACGGGGCCTTTTCCTCGACTGTCTGCCTGGAATATGCCCAAGGGGCCGGGGGCCTGACCCGCCGGTGGAGGCGTCATGAGCGAGCAGGGAGAAGCGGCGGCCGCATGGCTGGTCGGCAGGTTGGGGGAGCTGGAGGAGGCCCTGGCGGCGCTGGTCGAGGTTAATTCCTACACAGAGAACCCCGAGGGTGGCCGGAGGGTGGGGGCGCTGCTGCGAGAGCAGTTCATGGTGCCCGGGCTCTTCGCCGAGGTGGTGGTCAGCACCCGGTTCGCCGACCATTTGGTGTTCCGCTCCCGAGGCAAGGCGGGGCAGTCGCCGCTGGCGCTGGTGGGGCACCTGGACACGGTCTTCCCGCCGGGGAAGTTCGAGGGCTACCGGAAGGATGGGGCGCTGCGCCGGGGGCCGGGCGTGCTGGACATGAAGGGAGGGCTCGTCGTCATCGCCTGGGCGCTCAAGGCGCTGGCGGCGACGGGAGGGCTGGACGTGCTCCCGCCGCTGCGGCTGGTGGTGGTGTCGGACGAGGAGGTGGGCTCGCCCGAGGGCGCGGGAGTCATCCGCAGTGCCATCGGCGGCTCGCAGGCCTGCCTCGTCTTCGAGTCCGGCCGCATGGGGGACGCCATCATCACCCGTCGCAAGGGCACGGGCGCGGTGAAGGCCATTGCCCATGGCCGGGCCGCCCACGCCGGCAATGCCCACCAGGAGGGCGCCAATGCTCTCTGGGCGCTCGCCCGCTTCGTGGATGAGGTGCAGCAGCTCACGGACTACCCGCGCGGGCTGACGGTGAATGTGGGCCGGGTGGTGGGAGGCCAGGGCAAGAACACCGTGCCGGATCACGCCGAGGCGGATGTGGACCTGCGCTTCTGCACCCGCCGAGAAGGGGAGGAGCTGTTCCAGCGCTGCCACGACGTGGCCACGCGAGCGGCCTCGGGCATCCCCGGCACGCGAATCGAGCTGACGGGCGGTGTGGCCCGAGAGCCGCTCGAGCGCTCCGACGCCTCCGCGGCGCTCATGGGGGCCTATGGCGCCTGCGCCCATGCTTCCGGCCTGGGGCACTCCGAGGCGCCCCTGATTGGCGGCGGCTCGGACGCCAGCACTTCGTCCGGTATGGGGATTCCCTCCATTGACGGGCTGGGGCCTCGAGGCAAGGGCTTCCACACGGTGGAGGAGTACATCGAGGTGGAGACGCTGATCCCCAAGGCCCAGGCCCTGGTGCGATTCCTTGCCTCCCGAGCCGGATGAGCGACCCGCTGAATGATTCCTTGGAGCGGGGTACCGGGGTAGAACCGGGAGCATGCGTCGCTTCGGCCTCCCTCTCACCGGCCTGATCACGCTCTTGCTCATGCTGGCAGCTCCCTCCGCCGGGGCTCAGCAGGGGCAGGGCGGGATGGGGTTGGATCTCTCCGACACCTCCCATATCGGCCTGGATCTGAGTGGCGACGTGGCCCAGTCGGATCTGTTGCCGCACGTCGTCCTGCTGGGCTTGCAGACGCCGGAGCGGGCCGGAGCGGCAGTGGCTGTTCGCTGGCTGAAGGGGCTCTACACCGCCGCTCGCAGCAATGATCAGTGGGTGCTGAGCGCGCCGCTGAAGGAGGTGCGCGCGAAGCTGGGGGCCGGCTATGCAGCGGCGCTGCGCTGCGCGGAGGCCTCGTGCCTGGCCGAGCCCGCGGACACGCTCGAAGCGGATCTGCTCGTCACCGCCCGGCTGGCGCTGGAGGACGAGGGCTGGACCTTGCGGCTGTGGACGTACAACCGGGACCGCAACACGGTGGAGACGGATGTGGTGACGGGCCGCTCGCCCAGGGATGTGAAGTTCCAGAAGGCCGGCGCGGCTCTGCTGGCACAGCGGCTCAAGGGGCTGGCTCGCAAGCGTGCCGTGCTCTCGGTGAAGGTGAACGTGCCGCAGGCGGTGGTGCGCCTGGGCGAGAAGACGCTCGGGACGGGCACCCTCGAGCGGCGCGTGCCGCCCGGTGAGGCGAACCTCGTGGTGGAGGCGAATGGGTTCACCTCGTACAAGAAGACGGTGACCCTCAAGCCGGGAGAGAAGAACTCGGTGCAGGCGAACCTCCAATTCTCGACGGCAGCCTCGAGCAGTCGCTCGGAGCCGGCCCCGGAGTCAGCCTCGGAGTCAGCTTCGGAGTCAGCCTCGGAGCCGGCCTCGGAGGCAGTCTCTCAGGCGGTGAAGAAGGGGCCCTCGGCGCCCACCGTCTTCAGCCGGCCGGCGCTCTACACGGCGGTGGTGGGGGCGCTCGCCATCGGCGCGGGCGTGGTGATCCGGCTGCAGGCCAAGAAGATCGCGGACCGCGCTCCGGACACGGATGGCAACGGCATTGCGAACATCACTCGCAAGGAGCGCCTCGAGGTGAAGAACAAGACCAATCTCTCCACGGCGCTGCTGACGGGAGGCGTCGCCGTGACGGGCGGCAGCGTGGTGTGGCTCGTGCTCATGCCCGCCCGCGGCGAGGCTCCGAAGGCGGCGACCGTGGGGCCCGGTGGCGCCAGCGGGGCGACTCCCTCCACCGCGCTTCACCTCATCCTGGGCGGGAGCTTCTGATCATGAAAGCGCGCGCTCTCTCCTGGAGCCTCCTGCTGGGGTGCACCTTCTTCGGCGTCGGCTCGGGCTGTGTCGGCAGCCTGCCGGACGAGCTGCCCTACGCCTGCGAGACGGAGGCGGACTGTGGGGGGGACGGGTACGTCTGCACGACGCTGCCGGATCAGCGGCGTTACTGCTGCCTGCCTACGCCCGAGACGTGCAACCACATCGACGACGACTGCAACGGGGTGGTGGACGATCTGCCGAGCGGTTCGTGCACCAACAATCCGTAGGGCACGCGTTGTAGGCGCCTGCCATCCAGGTAAGCCTGCGTGCGCTGGGGCGGTGCCATTCCGCTCGAAGGTCAAGCCCTCGGGCGATGCATCAGCTCACGCGGCGCATGAACTGTCCGATGGGTAATTCCTTGAAACGGAGCGCCGGGGTAGAACCGGGGATATGCGTATCTTCGGCCTTCGTCTCACCGGCCTGATCACCCTCTCGCTCATGATGGTGGCTCCTTCCGCCCGAGCTCAACAGGGCGGGATGGGGTTGGATCTCTCCGACACCTCCCAGTCCGACTCCAACGAAAACCAGGAGACCCCCGCCGCGGGAGAGGAGCAGTCCGGCGGCATCGGCCTGGACCTGAGCGGCGAGACGGTCAACTCCGAGCTGCTGCCGCACGTCGTTCTGCTGGGCCTGGACACACCGGAGCGGGCCGGCGCGGCGGTGGCCGTTCGCTGGCTGAAGGGGCTCTACCTCTCGGCTCGCAGCAATGATCAGTGGGTGCTGAGCTCGCCGCTGAAGGAGGTGCGCGAGAAGCTGGGGGATAACTACGCGGCGGCGCTGCGCTGCGCGGAGGCCTCGTGCCTGGCCGAGCCCGCGGAAACGCTCGAGGCGGACCTGCTGGTCACCGCGCGCCTGGCGCTGGAGGACGAGGGCTGGACCTTCCGGCTGTGGACGTACGATCGAGACCACAACAAGGTGGAGATGGACGTGGTGACGGGCCGCTCGCCCAAGGACGTGAAGTTCCAGAAGGCCGGGGCGGATCTGCTGGCGCAGCGGCTCAAGGGGCTGGCACGCCAGCGCGCGATGCTCTCGGTGAAGGTGAACGTGCCGCAGGCGGTGGTGCGCCTGGGCGAGAAGACGCTCGGGGTGGGCAGCATCGAGCGGCGCGTGCCACCGGGGGAGGCGGAGCTCATCGTCGAGGCGGACGAGTTCACCCCGTACAAGAAGACGGTGACCCTCAAGCCGGGAGAGAAGAGCTCGGTGGAGGCGTACCTGGAGTCCTCGGGCCCGGCGCCGGACAGCCCCACGGAGCTGGTGGCGGAGGCGACGAAGAAGCAGGAGAAGCCCTCGGCGCCCACCGTCTTCAGCCGGCCGGCGCTCTACACGGCGGTGGTGGGGGTGCTCGCCATGGGCGCGGGCGTCATGGTGGGCATGCAGGCGAAGAAGGTGGCCAACCGCGCTCCGGACGCGGACGGTAACGGCATCGCGGACATCACTCGCAAAGAGCGCATCGACGCGCAGAATCAGGCCAATCTCGCCACGGCGCTCACGGCGGGAGGCGCCGCGGTGGCAGGCGGCAGTGTGCTGTGGCTCGTGCTCATGCCCACCCGGAGCGAGGCTCCGAAGTCGGTGGCTCCGGTTGTGGCGCCCGGCGGTGCCAGCAGTGCGACTCCTTCCACTGCGCTCCATCTCATCCTTGGCGGGAGCTTCTGATCATGAAGGCGCTCTACTTCTCCTTGAGCTTGTTGCTGTGTTGCGTCCTCTTCGGTGCTGGCTCGGGCTGCGCCGTCAGCTTCCCGGACGAGCTGCCCTACACCTGCGAGACGGACGCGGACTGTGGCGGCAAGGGCTACGTCTGCACGTCCCTGCCGGACTCCCGGCGCTACTGCTGCCTGCCCGAGACCGAGACGTGCAACCACTTGGATGATGACTGCAACGGCGTGGTGGACGATCTGAATGCGGACCCTTGCTACGCGGGGCCCGAGGCGACGCGCAACGTGGGCGCCTGCCGCGCGGGCAAGCCCGCCTGCGCCGCGGACGGCACCATCCGCTGCGAGGGCGAGGTGCTGCCCACGGCCGAGGTGTGCAACGGCAAGGACGACAACTGCGACGGCACGGTGGACGAGGGCTTCGACTTCCAGACGGGCCGCAACAACTGCGGCCGCTGCGACCAGGCCTGCACCGCGCTCGAGGACTGCGTGGCGGGCCAGTGCACGAAGCGCAAGGAGATCATCTGCGATGACGGTCTCGATAACGACGGGGATGGCTCCACGGACTGCGCGGACTCGGACTGCAATACCCTGCCGAGCGGCCCGGGCTCGACGTGCATTGGTGGCAAGAAGGCGGAGACGGACTGCAACAACGGCGTGGATGACGATGGGGATGGCCCCATGGACTGCGCGGATCCGGACTGCGACTCGCGCTCCTGTGGCCCCGGCTGCATCTGCATCAATGGCGTGCGCGGCGAGGGCGACTGCAACAACGGCGTGGACGACGACGGCGACGGGAGCGCCAAGATCGACTGCGCGGATCCGGACTGCACCGACAAGGCCTGCGGAGACGGCTGCGTCTGCCAGAACGGTGTGAAGACGGAGATCCTCTGCGACGACTTCGTTCTCAATCCGGACGGAACCCCGAGCGCTACCCAGTGGGACAATGACGGCGATACCAAGGCGAACTGCGCCGACACGGACTGCAACAACAAGGTCTGCGGCGTGGGCTGCCTGTGCGCCACCCCCAACAAGAAGGAGGTGGTGTGCTCGGATGGCCTGGACAACGACGGAGACACCAAGGCGGACTGCGCCGACACGGACTGCAACACGCAGATCTGCTCCCCGGGCGGAGATACCGGCGCCACGTGCAAGGCGAGCTTGTGCGCGGAGATTCACTGCAACGACGGGCTCGACAACGACAAGGACGGCAAGGCGGACTGCCTGGATAGCGACTGCAACGGGCAGACGTGTGGGCTGGGTGGTTCCGCCTGTAATTTCGGCTCGGGCGCCTGCGTGGAAACCACCTGCAACGATGGGCAGGATAACGACAACGACAACAAGAAGGACTGTCTCGATCCGGACTGCGAAGGCGTGTCCGTGGCCACCGGCAAGGTGTGCACGGTCGCCAATGGTCAGCAGGAAGGTGGGCCGGCGGGGGCGAAGGATGCTTGCTCTGATGGTGTCGACAACGATGGGGACGGGTTGATCGACTGCAACAACGGCAAGCCCGAGCCCAACTGCCTCACTGGCATCTGCGGCGTGGGGTGCCAGTACAACAACACGGTGGGCAGCGCCTGCAACGTCAAGGTGGAGACGCTGTGCAACGACAACGTCGACAACGACAAGGACACCAAGGTGGACTGCGCGGACACCGACTGCTTGAACAAGGCCTGCACCAAGAGCGGTGGCGGGGCCGGTACCTGCAACGCCTCGGGTCAATGCATCTGAGGCTCTCAGGGCCCTGAGGTGGGCTCCGGCCGCGCGTTCGTCACCGGACACCCGCCAGTCAGGCTGAGCCCCCAGGCCTCCCAGCTTGCCGCACAGCGGGAGACCCGGGGTGACAGGGGGCAGGCTGCCCTCGGGTGTGGAAGCCCGGGAGCCGCCCTGCCTGCTTGTGCATGTAGGTGTCCAGCGCCAGACGGAGAGGAACGCGGAGCTCTCTCTCCGAGAGAATCGGGAGGCTGATCGGGTTGCTGGATCGCCACGCCATGAAAAGCTTTGCCTCCCATGGGTGGCGACGACCCTATCGCACAGACTGTGCTCTCGAGCGTGGCCTCCCCCGGTGAGGCCATGCGGAGCATTCAGGAAGTCCAGGAAGGAGAAGTCCTGGGCAACTACCAGCTCGAGCGGCTCCTGGGCGAGGGCTCCATGGGCCGCGTCTTCCAGGCCCGCCATGTGCGCCTGGGCCGGCAGGTGGCGCTCAAGGTTCTCCGCCCCCAGCACGCGCAGGACGGCCACTTCGTCCGCCGCTTCTTCCAGGAGGCGCGCTCCGTCAACCAGATCAACCACGAGCACATCGTGGAGATCTTCGACTTCGTCGAGGAGCCGCAGCGCGGCCACGTCTACTGCGTGATGGAGCTGCTGCGCGGGCAGAGCCTCGCCGCGGTGATGAAAGAGGAGAAGCTGGCGCTCGAGCGCATCCAGCGCATTGGCGTGCAGGTGTGCACGGCGCTCGGGGCTGCGCACGCGCTGGGCGTGGTGCACCGGGACGTCAAGCCGGACAACCTCTTCCTGGTCCACCGCGGTGGCCAGGTGGACTTCGTGAAGGTGCTCGACTTCGGGGTGGCGAAGATCCTCACCTCCGAGGGCACGGGCAACACCCTGGACGGCACCATCATCGGCACGCCGACGTACATGGCGCCCGAGCAGGCCGCCGGGCTGCCGGTGGATCACCGCGCGGACATCTACGCGGTGGGCAACCTGCTGTACGAGATGCTGGCGGGGCACCCGCCGTTCCAGGCCCACGCCTTCGGCCAGCTGGTGGTGCAGATCATCACCCAGCAGCCGCCGCCGCTGCCCGAGCGCCTGGCCTCGGGCGAGGCGATGCCGCCGGCGCTGGCGGAGCTGGTGCTGCGCTGCCTCGCGAAGGAGCCGGAGGCCCGGCCCCAGCGGCTGGAAGAGGTGACCACGGCGCTGCTGATGCTGAGCGGCAAGGCTCCGGCCGCGCTGTCCGTGGAGGAAGAGGAGGAGACCCCCACCCGGCGCACGCGGATGAGGCCGGACGCGTGGTGGCTGCACCCGCGCCTGCCGCTGCTGGTGGGGGGCATGGCCATGGCGATGCTGGCCGGAGCGCTCACCTGGAGCGGGCTGGAGAAGCTGCTGCGGCCCGCCAGCGTGCCGGAGGTGGTTGCGGCACCGGCACCGGCGCCAGCTCCAGCGCCCATCACCCTCACGGTGCACACCGAGCCCGAGGGTGCGCGGGTGATTCGTGTGGACACCGGCGAGGCGCTCGGCGTCACGCCGCTGGTGAAGGAGATGCCGCGCTCGGAGGCCTCGCTGGGGCTGCGCGTGGAACTGGCGGGTTACGCTCCCCTGGAGCGCCAGGTGCGGCTGGACTCCCACGCGGTGATCGAGGTTCCCCTGGCCAAGGTGAAGCCGGCCCTGCCTCCGCCCACGCCGGCGAAGGTGGCTCCGCGCAAGGAGATGAAGCGCGATGACCTCGTCGATCCGTTCGCGCAGTGAGCGCTGGTGGCTGTCCGTGCTGTTGCTCGGGGTGTGCGCGCTGGCGCCGCTGTCCGCGGTGGGTGCGGAGCTCACCGACGAGGCCAAGGCCCAGGCCCGCGAGAAGTACAACCAGGGCAACGAGGCGTACGAGCACGGTGACTTCCGCAAGGCGCTCACGGCGTTCGATGCGGCGTACCAGCTCGCGCCGCTGCCAGGGTTTCTCTTCAACGTGGCGCAGTGCCACCGCCAGCTCGGCGCCTACGAGCACGCGGCCTTCTTCTACCGGCGCTACCTGGCCCTCTCCGAGAAGGAGCCGGCCAACGCGTCCATGGTGAAGGAGCTGATCGCGGAGATGGACTCCAAGGCGAAACAGGAGGCCACGAGCCGCTCGGGCCGACCCAAGGCGCTGGCCCAGGCGAAGGCGGCGGAGAAGGACCGTCCCGAGGCGGCCTCCGGCAAGACTCCCGAGGCGCGCGGCGATGCGAAGCGGGAGCGCAGCGGGTTGAAGGAGGCCGGGCAGCGGGCCCTGGACATCCATACCTCCCGGTCGCTCGCGGCGGCGCCCAAGTCCCTGCCACCGGGGGCGGTGCCAGGCGCGCCCGAGCCCGAGCAGCCGAAGGAGTCGCTCACGAGCAAGTGGTGGGTGTGGGCCGGCGCGGGCGCCGCGGTGCTGCTGGCGGGAGGCGTCGTCTACGCGGTGGCGACGCCCGGGCCGCGCTCGCCCACGTTGGGGACGATCCCTGCGCGCTGAGCCTGCGCCTCTTCCGAGCCCAGGTTCCGAAGAACCGGGGAAGAGTGCCATCCCTTGAGAGGGCGGTGGAGCCCGGAGCCCTCAACCCGCTCGGGCAGCCGCGGCCTGGCTGAGGCTGGCGGCGAGCCGATCCAGGCGGGAGTAGAAGCCCGTCGGATCGTGGAAGGTGAGCCGCACATCTCCCAGCTCGAGCCGCGCTCCAGGCATGAGCGGAGTCGGCTTGCCGGGCTCCAGCTCCACGCCATCGAGCTTCACGGGGCTCGATTTGGGGACAGCCTCCACCATCCACTGGCCGTAGGGCCCGGTGCTCAGCACCAGGTGGTCGCGTGACACGGTGGCGTCATTGATGACGAAGGCGTTGTGGGAGGCCCGCCCCAGAGGCAGTGTGGCGCTCGAATCGCCCACCGCGACCAGCTCGAAGCAGAGCGCGTCGCCAGCGGGCAGACAGTCCCGCAGATCCGACACGGGGAGCTGGGTGGAGGCGATGTTTTGTCGTCCGGTCTCCGGCACGTTCCACGCGCCGGCCTCCCAGACGAGCCAGGGGTGGGGGTACCGGGCCCGGAACTTCTCTTTGAGGACCAGATGCTGACGGACCAAGAGGGAGAGCAACAGGGATCGCGCCATGGAAGGATGGTAATCACCGATCCTCCCGATCTCGCAGGTGTCCTGGCGATCAGATGTCAACGAATGGGCGAAGCCTGGGAGCGGGATGCCCACCGGCACCCACTGCAGGTGCGGGGGGCGTAAGGAATTGCACAGCGCTATAGCTTGCGAGCGATCGCCTGGGCCAGCCGCCCCGGCGCCTCCGGATCCAGGCTGAGGAAGAGGCTGGGCTCGGTCACCTCCAGCTCCTGGAGGCGGCAGCGGCCTTGGTTGTCAGTGGCCACATCCACGCGGGCGTAGAGCAGGGGCTGGCCGACGGCGGCGAGCACGTCCTCGGCCAGCCGCAGCTCCTCGGGGATGGGCTCGAAGAGGTGGGGCTGCTGGAAGCCGCGAGGGGAGTCCTTCAGTCCCGGAGGCCGGCGCACCGCGTGGCTGAAGGCGCCGTCGAAGAAGAGGTAGGCGCGCTCGCCCTCGGTCTCGAAGGCGGTGAGGTAGGGCTGCACCATGACCTCGTCCTCGGCGGCGAGCGATTGCAGGCAGGACTGGGCGGCCTGCAGCTCGGCGCGAGGGAAGCGGTACGTCTTCAGCGCGCCGGCGGACACCACGGGCTTGAGGACCACGGAGTCCCAGTCGCGCTCGCGCATGAGCGCGCCCAGGTCCGCCGTGCCGCCCTGGGGGACCCAGACGGTGGGAGTGAAGGGGATGCCCTTGGCCTCGAGCTCGCGCAGGTACGCCTTGTGGGTGTTCCAGCGGAGCACCTCGGGCGGGTTGTAGAGGCGGGTGAGGCGGCCGACCTTGGAGGACCAGGCGACGAAGGCGTCGCGGCGCAGGTGGCTGTCCCAGGTGTTGCGGATGACGGCGACCTTCGGAGTGCGCCAGTCCATCTTCGGGTCATCCCAGATGCAGGGGCGCGCATCCAGCCCCAGCGCCGCGAGCGCGGGCAACAGCGGCGCATCATAGGCATCGAGCTGAGGCAGGCCGGCGTAGGTGACGATGGCGACGTCCAAGGTGCGGGGCTCCGGGTGTGAAGGAGCGCCTCTAAAGCACTCGGGTGAAAGGCTGTCCACCCGAAGGCTCCGCAGGGGTTGGGCCACTGGGGCTGCCTGGATTCACCCCGAGCGCATCAGGATCTGCCCGGAGGCGCTGGGCCCGGTGCGTGAACCCGACACCGGCTCGGTGCCCTGGCGCACGTGGGCCAGCGCCTCCTGCGCCGCCTGCGCCAGCATCACCTGCCCCTGCGGATAGGGCGCCGCCTCGCCCGTGAGCGCCAGCAGCTGCTGCCGCACCTCGGCGCCCGTCGCGGTGCGCTTGCTCACGTTGCGCTCCAGCAGCCCCATCACCACCGCGTCCAGCTCCGGCGGCACCTCCGGACGCAGCTGCGAGGGCGGCAGGATCTCCTGCGTCACCGCCGCGTTCATCAGCTCCGCCTCGTTCTGCCCCGTGAGCACGCGCTGCCCCGTGAGCGCCTCGTGCAGCGTGAGCCCCAACGCGTACAAATCCATCCGCCCATCAATCGGCTGCCCGTAGGCCTGCTCCGGCGACATGTACCCCAGCTTGCCGCGCACGTTGCCGGCCACGGTGAGCTGCGCCCGCGCCGTGTCTCGCGCAATGCCGAAGTCCGACAGCTTCACCTCTCCAATCCGCGACACCAGCACGTTGGGCGGGTTCACGTCGCGGTGGATCAGGTGCAGCGGCTCGCCCATCCGCCCGGTGCGCCGGTGCAGGTAGTCCAGCGCCGAGGCCAGCTCCGCTCCCAAAAACGCCGCCGCGCTCAGCGGAATCCCCTGCCACCCCAGCCCGCGCAGCAGCGTGCTCAGCGGCAGCCCGTCCACGAACTCCATCGCCAGAAAGTACGTGTTCGCGTGCCGCCCCAAGTCGAACACCTGGATGATGTTCGGGTGGTGCAGCGTGGAGCACAGCTCCGCCTCGCGGCGGAACAGCGACACGAACTCCGCGTCGTCCGCGTACGAGGGAAGAATCCGCTTGAGCGCCACCTGCTTCTCGAAGCCACCCTCGGGGCTGTACGTGGCGCGGTACACCTCGGCCATGCCGCCCGAGCCAATCCGCTCGTGCAGCATGTACTTGCCCATCACCTCCTGCTCCCGCAGCGCCGCCAGCGCCTGCTCCGTCTTGCGCACGAAGTGCCGCGCCAGGATGGCCGTGGCCACGCCCGAGCTGAACAGGAACACCGAGCGCATGACGATGAAGGGCGGGGTGAGCGTGAGCAGCGGCTGCTCGGGCAGCAGCGGCCGGACGAAGAAGAAGTACAAGAGCAGGTACTCGCCGCCCGCGAGCGCTCCGGCCACCAGCGCCAGGCGCGGCTGGGTGCGCAGCGCCGCCAGCACCACCAGCGTGCCCCAGATGACGAGCGTGGGCGCGGTGAGCGCGTACGCCGGCCCCTGGAAGCGCAAGTCGAACGCCAGCACCACCGAGGGGATGCTCACCTCGATGGCCACGTTGAGCCAGTGGATGGCCGGGTGGAACCAGCCGGCGCGCAGCGCCCGCCACAGCACCGTGTAGTAGACGCACAGCACGCCCACCAGCGACAGCAGCGCGCGCGTGAGCCCCCACCCCAGGTACGGCCCGAGCGCGCCCACCGCTACCAGGCACCCCGCGGCCAGCCCCGCCATGTAGCCGGCCACGGAGGTTTCACGCGCCTGGGCATCCCGGCGCATGTGGTTTTCGAGAAAACGGGAAACGGCGGACGTACGCGTTGTCATGGAGAGACCCGAACCATAGTGCGAATCGGGGGTTGGCTGGCAGGGGGGCGGCAGAGGGACTCAGCAGGTCGTCCAGATACACCGCAGGCCCGCTTCCTTGCCACGTTGGGTCCGGGGTAAAATGTCTCCGCATTGTTGCACGGGGCCATCCGCGCCGTGGCAGGTACGGAGCCCCGCTCTCCTCGCCCCCAGGACATCCGAATGCGTCAAAAAACACGCCTCCTACTGGCTGTGCTCGCCACAGGTCTCCTCTCGCTCGCCGGCTGCTCGGGCGATGACAAAACGGTCTGCGGTGACGGCCACAAGGAAGGCGCGGAGCAGTGTGACGACGGCAATTCCGCTGACGGGGATGGGTGTAGCAGCACCTGCACCGAGGAGACGGAGCCACTGCTGTGCGGCAACGGCGTCCAGGACTCGGGCGAGGCGTGTGACGACGGGAACACGAGGAGCGGGGACGGCTGCGAGAGCGACTGCACCTTCACGCCCACCCCCGTCACCCAGTGCGCCAGCCTGCCCCCGGTGAGCAGCGGCTCCACCTGCGCGATGACGAAGGCGGGCACCAACGGCGCCCGGCTGTTCCAGGGCGTGGTGCTCAAGGAAGGCGCGGTGCTCAACGGCGGCCAGGTGCTGGTGGATCCGCAGGGCATCATCCAGTGCTCCGCGTGTGACTGCTCGGCCAACGCCGCCGCCGCGGACGCCACCGTCATCTCCTGCCCGGAGGGGGTCATCTCCCCGGGCCTGATCAACTCGCATGACCACATCACCTACCAGGGCGCGCCCATCGTCCGGACGGACGAGCGCTATGAGCACCGCAACGACTGGCGCATCGGCCACGACGGCCACACGAAGCTGAACAACCCCAGCTCCACCAACAACGCCATCCTCTGGGGCGAGCTGCGGCAGGTGATGGCGGGCACCACCTCGGTGGCGGGCAGCGGCGGACAGCCGGGCCTGCTGCGCAACCTGGACAAGGACAGCGTCACCACCACCGGCGGCAACCAGCAGGGGCTGGATGAGCCGCCCCTCAACTACCAGACGTTCCCGCTGGGAGACTCGAACGGCACGGAGCTGACGAACAGCTGCACCTACCCGAGCATCGACACGCCGGCGGAGATTCCCTTCAACTCCGCGTACCTGCCGCACATTGGCGAGGGCATCGAGGAGTCCGCGCACAACGAGTTCCGCTGCACCGCTACCAGCGCCAACGGTGGGCAGGATCTCTTCCAGCGGCAGACGGCCATCATCCACGGCATCGCCGTGACGGCCAACGAGATTGGCACCATGGCCAGCCGGGGCACGGATCTCATCTGGTCGCCGCGCTCCAACATCTCGCTGTACGGCGACACGGCCATGGTGACGGCGTACAAGAAGATGGGCGTCACCATCGCGCTGGGCACGGACTGGCTGGCCTCGGGCTCCATGAACGTGCTGCGCGAGCTGCAGTGCGCCGACTTCCTCAACGACACCTATTACGCGCACCCCTTCACGGACGAGCAGCTGTGGCGCATGGTCACCTCCAGCGCGGCGGACATCACCGACACGCAGGAGAAGCTGGGCCGGCTCGAGGCGGGCAAGGTGGCGGACCTGGCCATCTTCCGGCTGCGCTCGTTCGCCAAGTCGCCCTACCGCGCCGTCATCACCGCCAACCCGGAGGACGTGGTGCTCACCGCGCGCGGGGGCAAGCCGCTCTACGGAGATCAGGCGCTGGTGGCCACGCTGGGCCAGGGCAACTGCGAGGCCCTGGACGTATGCGGGACGGCGAAGGTGGTGTGCATCGGCGGCAGTGATGAGGTGGGCCAGTCGCTCGACGCGCTCCAGAAGGCCAACGCGAGCCTCTACCCGCTGTTCTTCTGCAACCAGGCGCCCAAGGACGAGCCCGTCTGCGTGCCCCAGCGCGCCTCCGCCAGCGCCTCCTTCCCCGCCAGCGTGAACAGCTCCACGGCGTACAGCGGCGCGCGAGCGGCGGACGACAAGGACGGGGACGGAGTGCCGGACGCGAAGGACAACTGCCCCCTGGTGTTCAACCCCATCCGGCCCATGGACAACGGGGCACAGGCGGACTCGGACAAGGACGGCGTGGGCGATGCGTGCGATCCCTGCCCGCTGGCGGCCAACACCACGAGCTGCTCCGTGCCGGCCCTGGATGACGAGGACGGGGACGGCCTCAAGGACTGGCAGGACAACTGCCCGTACGTGGCCAACGCGGACCAGGCGGACGCGGATGGAGACAAGCGCGGCGACGCGTGCGACGTGTGCCCCAACACGGCCAACCCGGGCGCCAAGCCGTGCCCGGTGACCATCTATGACGTGAAGAAGCCGGCCCTGGATGGGACGCGCCCGCTGCTGAATCAGCCGGTGTCGCTGGCGGACGTGCTGGTGACGGCGGTAGGCGGCAACGGCTTCTTCATCCAGTCGCACCCCTCCGAGGCGGGGCGTTACCAGGGCCCGGACTACTCCGGCCTGTTCGTGTTCACCAGCTCGAAGCCCACGGTGGTGGCGGGGGATCGCATCTCCATCACCACCGCGAAGGTGGCGGACTTCCACGGCCAGCTCGAGCTCACCGGTCCCGTCATCACCAAGAACACCAGCGGCAACCCGCTGCCCGCCCCGGTGACGGTGAGCCCGGCGGACGTGCGCACCGCGGGTCCCCGCGCCGGAGCGCTGGAGGGCGTGCTGGTGGAGGTGGACAACGTCTACGTCACGAAGCAGGAGCCCTCGGCCGCGGGCGGGGAGACGGCGCCCACCAATGAGTTCGTCGTGGACACCACGGCGGGCACGGATGGGGAGACGGCGGGCCTTCGGGTGAATGACTACTTCTTCGCGTCCTCGCCGCTGCCGGCCGTGGGCGCGAAGTACCGCGTGGTGCGCGGCATCCTGGACTTCCGCAACGCCAACTCCAAGGTGGAGCTCCGCAACGCGCAGGACCTGGTGGTGGCGCCTCCTCCCCTCACGGCGTTCGGTCCCTCGGGCCAGTACGTGCGCGTGGGGCAGACGGGCACGGATGCGTTCCCCAAGGCGCTCACGGTGACGATGGGCGGCACCTACTTCCAGGATGTCACCATCACCCTGCAGTCCAGCTCGGGGGCGTTGATCGCGGGCACCAACGGCGCGGTCGTCATCCCCGCGGGGAAGACCTCGGTCGTGGTGCCCCTGCAGCCGGTGGCCCAGGCGCAGAGTGTCACCCTCACCGCGCGGCTGGATGACTCGATGCAGACGACCACGGTGCGCGTGCTGGGAGACATGGAGCAGCCCCTGGTGGCGGCGCTGACTCCGAGCACGGCCATGACGACGGCGAGCGGCCAGGTGCACTTCACCGTCAAGCTGGATCGCCCCGCGCCCGCGGGCACCACGCTGGACATCACGGTGGGGCCGGCGGGCTTCGGCACCGTCAACACCGCCTCGGTGAGCGTGCCCCTCAACGCCCAGGAGGCAGCCTTCCGCTTCACCGCGGACGCGGCGCCGTCGGCCAGCCAGGGCATGGTCACGGCCGCGCTGGGGGCCACCAGCAGCGCGAGCGCCACGGTGAGCATCGTCGCGAGCGTGCCCAAGCTGGCCAGCCTCACGCCCAGCACGGCGGTCCTGGTGGAGCCCAACGCCACCCAGGCCTTCACCGTCACGCTGGACTCGGCGGCGCTGTACGACACGCCGGTGGAGCTGTCGGCCACTCCGGATACGACGGGAGCCACCTACGGCACGGTGCCGGACGTGGTGGTGGTGCCCCAGGGGCAGACCTCGGCCACCTTCACCTTCACCGCGGGCTCGCAGCCCAAGGTGAACGGGTCAGTGAAGGCCATGCTCGATGGAGTGGTGCTCTCCACGCAGGTGCAGGTGGGGGACACGCTGCCGAAGCTGATCAGCCTCACGCCGGCCAACGCCTCGGTCCTCTCCGGGACGACGCAGACCTTCACGGTGACGCTGGATCAGCCCGCGCTGGGCAACACGAGCGTGGCGCTGGCGCTCACTCCCGCCAGCGGAGCCGGCTCCGTGCCGGCCACCGTCACCGTTCCGGGAGGCGCCACCTCGGCCACGTTCACCTTCACCGCCGACAGTGCGCCCTCGGTGCTGAACCCCACGCTGACGGCCAGCCTGAACAGCGTGTCGTTCTCGTCCACCCTGAAGATCGTCGTGTCCATGCCCGGGCTCGTCATCAACGAGATCGACTATGACCAGATCGGCACCGACACGAAGGAGTTCGTCGAGCTCTACAACAGCTCGAGTCAGACGATCTCCCTGACGGGGCTGAAGCTGGTCTACGTCAATGGCGGGGTGAATCCTCCGGTCCAGTACGTCCCGGCGGTGGATCTCTCGGGGGCCACGGAGCTGCTCCCGGGCCAGTACCTCGTCGTGGGGGTCAAGCTCGTGCTCGACGCGATCACCTCCCCGGACGTGAAGAAGATCCTGAACACGGCCAGCATCCAGAACGGGGATCCGGATGCCGTGGGAATCTACGACTCGGTCCACGACACCCTGGTGGACTCGATCTCCTATGGTGGAAAGACGGGCAACATCGTCATCGGTACGGCGAGCTTGGGCTTCCAGGAAGGGACGGACCTCACGACGACCTTGAAGGACTCCAACACCATCGAGGGCTCGCTGTCGCGCCTGCCCAACGGAGTGGACACCAACGTGAACGCGCAGGACTTCAAGTTCACCAAGTCGTCCACGCCGGGCGCCCCGAACGTCTTCACCCCATAAGGGGCTGCTGACGGTCACCCCGGCGCTCCGCTTGTCTCTTGGAGCGCCGGGGC
>NZ_JBJMQP010000086.1:0-62754 GCF_045802625.1 Hyalangium sp.
CCGCCCGTGCAACTCCATGTTACTGATGGTACCTGAAAGCACCTCGTACTTGAGCCCTGTGGCAGGATCAACTGCGTCAACGCCGGTTTTGCTCCAGCGAAGTGCTGGGAATTCGTCTCTCAGCATCTTCTCGACCCACTGCCCCCGGAACATGCGCTCCATGAGCCTGCTCGATCTGCTCGTAGCGCGTGGCCCGATCCACCTCGTGCACCAGCTGCCCCCACCCGTCCATCAAGCTCCACAGCGTGTGCACCGGCAGCCACGCCAGCAGCGCCACCGTCAGCCCCGCCGCGAGCAACTTCGAGGCCGGCTCGGGCAACAGCCACAAGAGCAGGTAGAAGCAGCACGTCCACGCAATCATGGCCACGAGCGCCTGAGGCGACACCATCCCCTTGAGCGCCACGCCCGTCTCCTTGAGTACGCCCTTGAAGGCCAGCGCCAGCCCCAGCGTGCGCAGGTCCTCGCGCGTCAGCGTGGGCCCGTCCGTCAACAACCCCAGGCAATCTCCCCCGCCGTACTCCCGCTGGCACAGCTTCAGGTACTCGCGCTTCAGCTCCGCCGCGGAGCCCGCCTCCAACGGGCTGGCCTCCTCCAACGGCATCAGCCGCACCACCCGCCCATGCTCCACCTCCGCCAGCAACCCGGCCTGCAGCCCTCCCTCCATGAGCAAGCGCCCCGTCTCCATGGGCGGCTCGGAAGAGCGCACCGTCCGTGCCAGCTCTCGCATTGCCCGCTGGAAATCCTCCCGGCGCACCTCCACCGCTTCGGCTTGCCCACTGTCGGCGGTAAGCACATGCAGCTCGTAGCGCGCGGCGGCCAGTTCCGCCTCGTAGGGGTCCACCTCCGAGTACAGCGCTCGCGGCGTACTCGCACAGCCCGTCAACACCGCCATCAGCAGCGCCCCTGCTTGCCGCCATCGCATCCCGCACCTCCAGGAAAGGAGGCATCCACGCTAGGGAAGCGGCAGCGGGCAATCGATGACGCACAGGGTTCCAGGCACGCGCTCAACGTCGCCAGTCCCATGCTCCACGGCCTGTGCGGGCGGCAATGGAGCCAACGCCCCATCACGGGGGCTACCGCCCTGCCCTCTGCGTGCGGGGAAGCGTGAGGATGAAGCGCGTGCCCATGCCCGTTTCCGACTGCACCGCGATGGTGCCGCCGTGGGCCTCGACGAGCTCCCGGACGATGTACAACCCCAGGCCGAGGCTCGCCCTGACCGTGCCCTCCGTCTGAGGCCCGGTTCGAAAGGGCTCGAAGAGCCTGGGCAGCAGCTCGCGCGGGATGGGAGTTCCCTGGTTATGGACCTCCACCTGCACGCTCCCTTCAAGCGCCGAGGCCCGGAGCCGGACCGGCGTATCCGGAGGGCTGTACTTCAGCGCGTTCTGAAGCAGGTTGGCGAAGACCTGCGCCAGGCGGGCCGCATCCCACTGGCCACGCAGGTCGCCTGAGTATTCCTCCTGGAGGGCTCTCTCCGGAGCGCCGGTCCTCGCCTCCTCAACGGCCTCATGGCAGAGCACCTGGAGGTCCACCGCCACCAGGACCACGGGGATGCCCGCGCCAAGGCGGGCCCGGGTGAAGTCCAACATCAGATGGGTGACGGACTCCATGCGCCGGGCACTTCGCTCGATGCGGTCGAGCGTCTTCACCAGCGGGCGAGCCTCCTCCTTTTGCATCAGCGTGCGGGTGGCCAGCAGGAGGGCCGACAGCGGGCTGCGCAGATCGTGGGTGACGATCCCTACGAGCTGCCGCTCGAACACCATGGCCCGGCGGGTGGCCCGCTCGTTCCGGATGAGCGTCCACATGAGCCCCGCGGCCAGCACAACGGCGCCGAGCACGATGGCCCACGTCAGATCGATGGCGACATCGACGGCTCGAACATTGGCCTCCTCTGCCTGCTCGAGCTCTGCCTGTTCCAGCGAGATGAGCCGGGCGATCGTCGCATCCAGCAGCCTTCGCCTCGGCAGGAGCTCGGCCCCCACATGGCTGGCGAGCTGCTCCAAGGGGGCCCCGCGCTCGCGATCCTCGACGAGCCGGATCGAGCGCTCCTCGAGATCGAAAGAGAGCTGGCGGATCTCCCGCAGAAGCGCCTGGGCCTCGGGGTGGTTCGCGTTGAGTTGCTCGATGCTGGCCAGGAGCGCGCGGAAGCGCATGCGCACCTGCTCGATTTCAACGCGCTGGCTCTCCTCTGCGGAGAGCAGGTAGCTGCGATACATGGAGGCCGCCCGCTGGCTCACGGCGTCCAGCTCCTGGGCTCTGAGGAGATCCTGAACCTGCTGACGAAACACCTGATCCTTACTCGTCGCTGCCCAGTGCAGCAGGAGCAGGGAGGTGATGCCCAGGATGAGCACCAGGGCGCTCAGCGCCAGGATTCCACCGATGGCCTTCTTCATCAGCCTCCCCCGCGGTTCGGTGCACCGCTCCATCCGCGGCGCTGTGGCCTCCTCGGCCGAGCCTCTCGCCCCGTGAGCTCAGTCGGGATCCATCTCATCGTCGCCTGAAGGAGCACCGGGCGCCGCGGCGGGCAGGCGCAGCAGGGACCACGGCTCCCCCGCCTTCCAGGCCACCTCGCCGGACAGGCCCCAGCCGCCGCGCACGGCCTCCCGGCCCTCGTACTCCAGCCAGAACACCGCCTCGTCCGGCCGGGCCGCCTGATCCAGACACACGATCCGGGACACCGGGCGGTGGCCCTCGCCGCCCAGCGACACCGCGAACGCCTTGTGCGAGTGCCCGCACAGCACCCACCGCGGCCGGATCGTGTCCACCAACCGCCGGGTGATGGGGTTGCCAATCCAATAGGACGGCAAGGGGCGCGCGGTGGGCAGGCCCTCGTCCCGCGCCCGCTGAACGATTCCCCGAGGCCACTCGTGCACCAGCAGCAGATCCACGTCCCGCAGGCTCGAGACGCTCTCCACCTCGGGCGCCCGGAAGTAGCCCGCCTGCTTCGCCGTGTCGAGCGACGTGGGCCGCTTCAGCGGCTGCTCGAAGAACCGGGGGGCGTGAATTCCGGACAGGTACGCCACGCGCAGCCCCTGGAGCTGCCGCATCCCCGCCCGTCCCAGGTAGTGCACGTTCGGCGCGAGCTCGAAGCCCTCCCGCCCGTCGTGCAGCGCATCGAAGTCCTCGTTGTTGCCGGCGATGAAGTACAGCGGCCGCTTCATCCGCCGCAGCCCGTCCGCGTACTCGGCGAACTCGGCCGGCATGCCGCGCTTGGCCGCCTTGCGCCGGTGATCATCCGCGCGCCGGAACGCCTCTACATCGCCCACCGCCAGCACCAGGTCCACGGGCCGACCGCGCGCCGCTTCCAGGGCATCCATCCACGCCTCCACCCGGTGGAAGCGACCATGGATGTCTCCCACGCCGACCACGAGGAGGGAATCTGGAGGCATCGTCCGCCCTTGAAACTGCCGCGCCCCAACCCCTATGTCGAGAACGATTTCCCCTACCTGTGCAGAAACAGTGAAAAGCGAAAATAATGATGGGGACGCCCCTCTCGGAACGTCCCCAGGAAGCTCAGGCCTTTAACCCCGTCACTGGCAGCCCAGCGGGTAGGTGATCTCGACGTAGGCCCCGGCCGCAGGCGCCGCGCCCGCGTCGAAGAGGACGGAGTTGGTCCCGGCGTCGTAGTGCCACCCGGCGGTGACGTCCGCGCCGTTCACCCGCACCCCGATCTTCGAGGGGTCCGACGGCAGGTCCGACAGGGGGAAGTTGCGCTTGGGCCCGAAGGTGCTGTCCGAGAGGTTCTCGAGCGAGCCGGACCAGTTCGGGGTGCAGATGCTCTCCACCACGCCGCCGGTGTCCTCGGCGAGCTGGATGTAGCGCAGGCCCGAGCTGCTCGCGGTAGCGCAGGTGGACAAGTCCCTGGGGCCGACGATGGCCGAGATGCTCAGCTTGCTGGGATCATTGTCCTTCAGGGACCGGAAGTACGTCTCATAGAAGGACACCGGCTGCGTGGAGAAGTCCTCCTCGTCCGAGATGAAGATGATGGCCAGCCGCGCCTCCGGGCGGAGGAACCCGCCGTTGCCGTCCCCCTGCTGCGGGGTGCGCGGATCATCCAGGCTGTGCAGCAGCGGCTCGGACAGAGCGTGGTAGGCCCCATCCAGGCCCTGCTCGTTCCAGTGGCACACGCCCACGTGGGTGTTATTGGCGAACACCGCCCCCGCGTTCGGCGTCTGCGGAGTGATGATGCGCGGGCTGGAGCCGTCCACCGGGAAGAGCCGGCCGTTCTCACCGCCCTCGGCGCCGCCGGGGCACTGCGACCAGCCACCGGAGGAAGGATCCAGGCCCGTGGTGGTGACGCCGATGTGGTAGTCCACGCCGGACTCGAGCGCCGCGCTCATGAAGGACGAGAAGTTGGCGCCCAGGCTCTGCTGCTCCTCCATCATGGAGCCCGAGTTGTCGATGACGAAGAGCACGTCCACCTTGGCGCCCATCTCCTGGACGAAGGAGTCGGTCTTGTCCGCGTTCTGCGCGGCCTGGCCCACGAGGCTCGCCGTGTAGACGGCGTCCTCGCCCAGATCGAAGCGCAGCGCCGCCAGATCCTGCCCCTCATCCGTGGGCGCGTACTTCGCGTGCACCTTGAAGTTCGCCCCGGCCTCCATCGTCACCGGGAACGAGGCCTCGCTGGAGACCTGGAACTCCTCGGAGTCACGCTCCAGCTTCATCCCCTTCACCGTGATGGGCCCGGCGCACTTGTTGTAGGCGATGAGATCCCGCGTGTGAGGCTCGCAGGTCAGCTTGGCGAGGCCGAACTCCACGTCCGTGGGCTGCAGGGTGAAGCAGCCCTGCACGCCCTCGCCCTGCACGGTCCACGTGGGGTGGCCCGCGGTCGTGTGGTTCACCCACGCCTCGGCCAGTCCGCCGAAGGTGGCCTCCGCATCCGGCTTGAACCGGACGAGCAGCCTGGAGCGCTCCCCCGGCTGCAGCACGGAGCTCTGCACCGGCGCGGCGCTGAAGACCGCATCCGAGCCCGCCGCGAGCTGCATGGAAGACAGGTAGCACGCCGTGGTGCCCGTGTTGCGCAGGGACACCCCCAGCGCCACCTCCGAGCCCACCGGCACCCGGCCGAAGTCCAGCACCTGCGGCGTCAGCGCGTACTGGCATGGCGGGAAGATCTTCCCCGTCCCCGTCAGGGACACGCCGTCCGTCGCGGAGGAGTTGCCCAGGCGCGTCGTCACGGCCATCCGCGCCGCGCTCTCACCCGCTCCCGCTCGCGGGGCAAAGGTGACGCCCACGAAGGCGGACTTGCCGGGCTCGATGGGCAGGCTCGCCGGCGCCTGCGCCAGCGTGAAGTAGCCCCCCTTCACCGCGTCGATCTTCAGATCGCCCAGCAGCACCTGGCCGGCGCAGTGGTTGGTGACCTCCACCTGACGAGTGGCCGACATGCCCTCCGCCACCTCGCCGAAGTCGAGCGCCCTCGGCTGCACCCGGATGCACGAAGAGCCGCCCATGCCCACCAGGGCCACCTTGGGGCCCGGCGCCGTGGAGTTGGCCGTATGGACCTGGATCTCCACGCGGCCCTCGGGGACCTGCCCCTGCGCCTTCGGAGTGAAGGCCACTCGGATCTCCGCCGCGTCCCCGGGCTTGAGCATGTGGTTGGTGGGCACCTGCGCGCTCGTCACGCTGAAGACGCCGGCCGAGTCGCTGATGATGCTCGCGCCCGTGTACGTCATCGGCTCGGTGCCCTGGTTGCGCACCATGACGCTCTCCTCGGCGGTGGCGCCCAGGGCCACGAGCCCGAAGTCCAAGCGCACCGGGGAGATCTCCAGCTGGGACGCGATGCCCGTGCCCGTGAGCGGGACCTTGGCGGGCTCACACCCGTCACACACCGCCACGTGCACCTCCGCCACCGCCGAGCCCAGCCGCGACGGCTTGAAGGCGATGGGGATGGACCAGTCCTGGCCCGCCTTCAGCACCACGTCCTTGCTGCTCAGGCTCGAGGAGAACTGATCGACGTCCGCGCCCGTCAACTCCAGCCGCAGTGGGCTGTCCACGCTGGTGGGGTTGTGGAGCACCAGGTTGCGCACCTCCACCGTCTCCAGGGAAACATTGCCGTAGTTGAGCGCCTGGCTCTTCACCTCGACCCAGGCCTTCACGCCCTGGCCGGAGAAGGGCACCTGAGCGCTCTTGCCCTCCGCGTCCGCGTCCGTGAAGAGCTGCACCACGCCCTGCACCGCGCCCTCCACCTCGGGGGCGAAGCGCACCTCCACCTCATGCTCACCGCCCGCGTCCAGCTCGAAAGGCTCGAAGGGCACCACCTCCACGTTGGCTACGCTGACGGTGGCGCCTTCCACGCGCAGCGGCGCCCGGCCCTCGTTGGCCAGCCGGAGCTTGGCCGTCTTGGATGAGCCCACCGCCGCCGGGCCAAAGTCGAGCACCTCGGGCCGAGCCGCGAACGCAGCCCGAGCGCCCCTGCCGCTGGAACTCTGTCGATCACACCCGGCGGCCGCCGCCGCCACGCACGCCATCGCCGCCAGGAATCGCCACCCACGTGCCCACATAGTCGCCGCCTCCCGAGACTGCGTCGGGGTCAGCTGTTGCAACGGGAATGCCCATGGTGAGAAGCCCAGGAGTCGACAAGGCAAACGGCTAGCCCGGCGTGGGTAAAAACCCGGACCACGGGTGGAAAGAAAGTACCCTGGACCCGGGTCTCTGAAATTCTTTCCGGACTGCCCTGCCCGACACGGAAGAAACCGTCCCTGCTTTACGTGCCTGGCCGCCCTAGCGGTTTGGGCGCTGGAACCAGCAGCTTGCCGAGCAGGCCCGTTCCCCAGAGCACACCTCCCACGCACACCGCCGCACCGAGGAGGGCCAGGGGCGCCACCGGCTCGGCGAGGAAGAGCGCGCCCAGCACCCACGAGAAGGCGGGTGTGAGTTGTGAGCCTACGCCTCCGAGCGCCGTGCTCACATGGCCCATGGCGTAGGTGAAGAGCATCTGCCCCGCCGTGGAGCTGATCCCCATGGCGAGCAGCACGAGCGAAGTCTGCGCGGTGAGCGGCCGCCAATCCGCGAGGGCGAAGGGCAGACCGACCAGCAGCCCGAAGAAGCAGAAGGAGAGGAACACGGTGGCCGCGTCCGTATCATTGCGCAGGGCGCGCAGGACCACGACGGCCGCACCGCTGAAGACGGCCGAGAGCACACCGGCCCACGCGCCCACGCCGAACGCGAGCGTCGGCGTCTCCAGGGAGGTTCCCCAGATGACGAGCCCCGCGCCCACGGTGGCGGCCACGAGCCCCCCGAGCAGATTCCCGCTGACGCGCTCGCCCAGGAAGAAGAAGCCGAGGATGGCGCCATAGATGGGCCAGCACGAGTTGAGCAGGACAGCGGGCCCCACGGCGAGCCGATCGATGCAGACGAAGTAGAGGTAGACGGAGGTGCCTCCAAAGATGCCGCGCAGCGCCCACAACACCGGCCGCCCGAAGCGGGGCTTGCGCCGCATGGCCGGGAAGTAGCCGGCCAGGAACACCAAGCCCACGGCGAAGCGGCCGCACACCACCTGGCCCACGGACAGCTGGCCCGAGAGCATCCGGGCGAACAGCGCCATCACCGCGAACAAGAAGCTGGAGAGGACGAGCAGCGGCAGGCCACGCCAGCGCTCGGGGAGGACGAAGCCCGTCATGGGAGTGGGGGCACCCTACTTCACTTTGAAGGCCCTGCCGATGCCCCCCCGTCCTCGGGCCCCCCATCTGGCTGGCCCGCATCAGGGCGCACTCCGCCATCCCGCCTCAAGAACGCCGGCAGGGGCGCCACAGGCTCGTCGCTCCCCACTCCTATCTTGGAGTAAGGAACCGGCTCCGCAAAAGACTCCTGGGTGCCGGCATCACTTGGCCCAAGAGGCCCATTCGGTTCACCATCGAACCGGCGGCGGAGGATGCGCCCGTCCGCGCTGATGGCGTACTCAACTCCTGAGTCAAACATGATCAGCTTGGGCTTGCAGTACTCGGGGTTTCCGTCAATGCGAACGAAGACAATATCCCCCTGACGAATGACCCGATACAGCTGCGCCTCTTGCCTGTCCCAGCACTGCCGCTCCTTGGACTGCGGAGGAATGAAATCATTCGCGGCAATTGCAATGGCACGGAGTGTCACGCCATCCAATTCATACAATTGCCCTTGCTTGCCAACTGTGATCGGGAAGCGCTCATAGAACTTAGGAAAGACGATAGACGTATCTTCTTCCAGTCTCTCTGGTGCCGAGGAGGAGTTTCGCAAGCAACTCATGAGCAGCATCGCGGCCAGGAGAGGGAGTTTCCTCATGGCATCGCCCCCTTGGGACACGGCGCACGCATCTCCTCAATCGAGAACTGCATATCACCCTCCAACCATATGACACGGCCAGTCTGCTCGCAACCCCATCCCTCCCGCTCATGAGTCCACTTCAATATCTGACTGGTTGCAGGGATGTACTGATAGAAGCCGTCACAAGTCGGGGCACTACGATTATTCGAGAAGAACACCACAGTGGAAAGCCTGGTAACGCCATCTTTCGTCTCGCTCTCAAAACCATGGTCGTGCACTTGCGAGACAATATACTTGACATCATCGGGAGAAACAGGATCGTCAAACAGATGATTGTGAAGCGCACAAATGTACTTGATGCTCTCAGGAGGGTGTCGCCGGTCCTCCACAACCGGAGGCAGGTGACACGTCTTTCTCCTGTTGGCAGGATCCACTCTTGACTGGTCCGTCAGCTTGCTGAGCTCATATTTCTGGTCTGGCGTGTAATAAATCCAAGCACAGTATTCACTCCCGACTCGCCAATATATGTCAAAATTTGGCTGATCCCTGCGCCCAGCGACCGCGTTCGGCTTCACGATAATCTTATCACAAGCAGCAAGCAGGGCATCCTGAACAGAGTTGAATGACTTGAGCAGTGGCCCCGGAATCTTCTCCAGATATGGCTCGTCGGGTCCGGGCCTCACAATGTCCTGATCGATAACTCCCGGTGACGAACAACCCAATGCGAGCAACAGCAATAAGCCTTGTCTTATCTGTTTTATCAAGAGCATCGCGCAACCCACCCTTTGAGTTTGAGTTTCCGGCTCGCAAGTTCAGCGTCTGCGAGGCGGGATGCGGTTGACAATGTTGTATTCTCCGTGCGCACAGAAAGACCAATTACTGAAGAGCGCTTGCCACTGCTGTAAGTCATACGACTTATGAACGAAATGCCCGTCGCTCGGCTCGCCCCCCTCCTTGTTGACGATCAGCGCATCTAACGCAATTCGGAGTTCATCAACGGAATTCGGAGTTCATCAACGGTTCGTGGCGTGCATGGCTGGGATGCTGCGACAACCACGGGCGAATGCACCTTGTCTAGCCACGGTCCTCTTACAAGACCAACTAGGAGTTCATGCGCTCGGCTGTAAGCAATCTTCTCTTGATAGAGCACCAAGTGCTCGAACAGCAGGTCGGGAGAAATGGGCATCTGCAAGTTTCCTCTTCCGCCTATTATGCCGCTACAGAGGAACCCCCACCACATGCCTCATCCGGAATTCCCGGGTTCCGAAGAACGCTAAGTTCCCGTTTTCTCGACCGGCTGCCTGCCTCCTGCGCCGAAATCTCCTCAAGAGCCGGGGTGTTCTTGCACTCTCACCTGCCCACCGTACGAAAGTGCACCACCGGAACGCCCTTTCAGTGCTAGACCGCGCGCACACTATGTCCGAGCCCGACGTCATCACCATCCGTGGAGCCAAGGAGCACAACCTCAAGAACGTCTCGTTGGAGATCCCGAAGAAGAAGCTCGTGGTCTTCACCGGGGTGTCCGGTTCGGGGAAGAGCTCGTTGGCCTTCGACACCCTCTACGCCGAGGGCCAGCGCCGCTACGTGGAGAGCCTCTCCGCCTATGCCCGCCAGTTCCTCGGGCAGATGGAGAAGCCCAAGTACGACACCCTCCGCGGGCTGTCTCCCACCATCTCCATCGAGCAGAAGGCGGCCAGCAACAACCCGCGCTCCACCGTGGGCACCGTCACCGAGGTGCACGACTACCTGCGCGTGCTCTACGCCTCCATCGGCGTGCAGCACTGCCCCAACTGCGGACGCAAGGTCGGCAAGCAGAGCGCGCAGCAGATCGTCGACGAGATCCTCAAGGCCCCGGCCGGCTCCAAGGTACAGCTGCTGGCGCCCATCGTCAGCAACCGCAAGGGCGAGCACAAGGATCTGCTCGTCGAGGCGCAGAAGCGGGGGTTCTCGCGCGCGCGCATCGACGGCAAGCTCAAGAGCCTCGAGGAGAAGATCGAGCTCGACAAGAAGTCCAAGCACGACATCGCGCTGATCATCGATCGCCTGGTGCTCAAGCCGGACCTCCGCACGCGGCTGACGGACTCGGTAGAGACGGCGCTGCGCGAGGGCAAGGGCACGATGATCGTCACCGAGGATCCGGAGACGCCCAGCGCCGACCGCATCATGAGCGAGCTGAACGCGTGCCACTTCTGCGGCCTGTCGTTCGGCGAGCTGACGCCGGCCTCCTTCTCCTTCAACAACCCGCAGGGCATGTGCACCGACTGCAACGGCCTGGGCACCAAGGCAGAGATGGACCCGGACCGGATCGTCCCGGATCCCTCCCGGAGCGTGCGCGACGGCGCCATCGAGCCGTGGGCCAGCGGAATGAACAAGGGCGAGGGCTGGACGGCGGACTTCGTGGAGAGCCTGGCCAAGGCCTTCAAGATCGCCCTGGACGTGCCGTACGCCAAGCTGTCCGAGCGAGAGAAGAAGACGCTGATGTACGGCTCGGACGGCAAGACGTTCACCGTCGAGTGGGGCGAGGGTGGCCGCTACAAGATGGAGTGGGAGGGCCTGGTCCACAAGCTGATGCGCAGCTTCAAGACGACCACCTCCGAGTCCATGCGGACGTACTACCAGAAGTTCTTCAGCGACAAGCCCTGCCCCACCTGCCACGGCGAGCGGCTGAAGCCGGAGAGCCGCGCGGTGCTGGTGCACGGGCACTCGCTGGTGCAGCTGAGCAAGCTGACCATCTCCGAGACGCTGCGCTTCCTCACGGACACGAAGCTGACGGAGAACGAGCGGAAGATCGCCACCGAGCTGCTCAAGGAGATCCGCAGCCGGCTGTCGTTCCTGGTGGACGTGGGGCTGGGGTACCTGACGCTGGATAGAACGGCGTCCACGCTGTCGGGCGGAGAGAGCCAGCGCATCCGGCTGGCCTCGCAGATGGGCAGCGAGCTGACGGGCGTCATCTACATCCTGGACGAGCCCTCCATCGGCCTGCACCAGCGCGACAACGGCAAGCTGCTGACCACGCTCAAGCGCCTGAGGGATTTGGGCAACTCCGTCATCGTCGTGGAGCACGACGAGGAGACGATGGAGGAGGCGGACTGGATCGTCGACTTCGGCCCCGGCGCGGGCGAGCTGGGCGGACAGGTGGTGGCCCAGGGCACGCCGGCCCAGGTGATGAAGGACGAGGACAGCCTCACGGGCGCGTACCTCTCGGGGCGCAAGGAGATCGAGATCCCCGAGCAGCGGCGCAAGCTGGGCAAGCAGAAGATCAGCATCCTGGGGGCTCGGGAGAACAACCTGAAGGACCTGGACGTGGACATCCCGCTGGGCGTGCTGGTGGCCGTCACCGGCGTGTCCGGCGCGGGCAAGTCCACGCTGATCAACGAGATCCTCTACCCGGCGCTGGCGCGGCACCTGTACGAGAGCCGCGAGGTTCCAGGCCGGCACAAGACCATCCAGGGCATGGAGCACCTGGACAAGGTGATCGACATCGATCAGCGGCCCATCGGGCGCACGCCGCGCAGCAACCCGGCCACGTACACGAAGGTGTTCGATTCGATCCGCGAGGTGTTCGCGCTGACGCCCGAGGCGCGGGCGTTCGGGTACACGTCGGGGCGCTTCTCGTTCAACATCAAGGGCGGGCGCTGCGAGTCGTGCGAGGGCGACGGCGTGAAGCTGGTGGAGATGCACTTCCTGGCGGACGTGTACGTGCCGTGCGAGGTGTGCCAGGGCAAGCGCTTCAACGAGGCCACGCTGCGGGTGCGCTACAAGGGGAAGAACATCGCCGAGGTGCTCGAGATGAGCGTGCGCGAGGCGATCCAGCACTTCGGGGCGCACAGGGACATCATGCGCGTGCTCCAGACGCTGGAGGACGTGGGCCTGGGCTACATCCGGCTGGGGCAGAGCTCGCCGACACTGTCAGGCGGCGAGGCCCAGCGCATCAAGCTGGCGCGAGAGCTGGCGCGGGTGGCCACCGGGCGTACGCTCTACATCCTGGACGAGCCCACCACGGGCCTGCACTTCGAGGACATCCGCAAGCTGCTGCTGGTGCTGAACCGGCTGGTGGAGGCGGGCAACTCGGTGCTGGTGATCGAGCACAACCTGGACGTGATCAAGAGCGCGGACTGGGTGATCGATCTGGGCCCGGAGGGAGGCTCGGGCGGAGGCAAGCTGCTGGCGGTGGGCACGCCCGAGGACGTCTCCAAGGTGGAGGACAGCCACACCGGGCGCTACCTGGAGCACGTGCTGAAGAAGGCGCGGCGGCAGCGAGTAGGCCAACGGGTGGAGGTTCTCAGCCCACCGCCCACATGGAAGCCGGACGAACCGCAAGCGCGGGTTTGATAGAGAGTGCTATGATGGGAGGTCCGAATGCTCACACGCCTTCTCATCGAGAACTTCCGCTGCTTCGAGCAGGCTGTCACCCTTGAGCCGGGGCCACTCGCACTCCTGATCGGGCCAAACGGAGCGGGGAAGAGCACCATCTTCGATACCCTCTGGAACATCCGCCAACTCGTCGTTTCTGGAGAAAGTGCCTCGGAGCTATTTCCAGACTCAACGCGGACACGCTGGGGACGGCAAACCTCGCAGCACTTTGAACTTGGGTTCCGCGGGCCTGATGGTGACTACACCTACCGGCTCGCAATCCGTCACAGCAAACATACCAACAACGGCCATGTTGAGCGCGAAGAGATTCTCTACGAACGGAAGTCGCTCTATGCGTTTTCCCGGGAAGAGGTCACCATTTATGCGGATGAGAAGGGTGGGACTCACCGCTTCCCCACGGGCGACAAGCTCTCACCGCTCTCGAATCTCCCACGCAACCTCCGCTCGAAGCGCTTGGCTTGGGTCATCGACCGCATCTTCCGTATCTGGGTGTTCCGTCCTGTTCCATCAAAGCTGACCTCCTTTACCAAACAGCACAGCGGCGACTTCCTACAGCCAGACTTTGCCAACTTCGCCTCGTGGCTCCTGGCAATGCACAAGGCCCGTCCCAGGCTCAGGAGCACGCTCAAGCAGAGTTTGCGGATCGTGCTTGAGGGGTTCCTCAATTACAATTTCGCGCCCCTGGGAAAAGAAACCAACATCCTGATGTTCCTTTTCTCCTCGCCACATCGGCGTTCAGAACTCCTCCCCTTCAGTTTCGAGGAACTTTCGGAGGGCCAGCGCGCGCTGGTGGTACTCTACACACTCCTTCATGCCGTTCCAGACGACGCCACTCTCTGCATAGATGAACCTGAGGAATTCCTCTCCCCGCGTGAAATCCAACCTTGGCTCAACCTCCTCATGGAGAAGACAGAGGGTGGCGGTCAGGCGCTTCTCATCTCGCACAATCGAGGGCTGATTGATCTCCTCGCTCCCTCAAACGGGCTTCTGCTCGATCGCCCCAACGGTGGGCCAGTTCAACTCATGCCTGTGCCTACGGACGAAAGCGGGCTCCCCATCTCCGAGTTGCTAGCGCGTGGGTGGCTCGAATGAGTGGCCGACGCGTGCAAGTCGTGGTTCTCTGCGAGGGATTCAAGGACTACCGGTTCGCCTACAAATGCTTGGTGACTTGTGGCTGGAGGCGGGATCAAATTGCCTTCAACATCTCTCCCTCTGGGAAGGAGTCTGCCTTCACCTACGTACTCAATCACTACTCTGCGGAGGTCCAGGCCAATCGCAACGGGAAAAAGAAAGAGCGAGCCTTATTCGTGCTCATCGACGCGGATAAACAACCCGAGGGGGGCCGGGAAAACGAACTCGCCAAGCGCCTTGATGCCGCAGGATTGAAGCCAAGACAGGCAGGAGAGCGAATCGCATTCTGGGTACCGCGGCGTCACCTCGAAACTTGGGTGCATTTTCTAACTCGCGCAGAGGCAACCGAGCAGGCGGACTACAAGGATGGGCCGCACCGGGTCAAGGAGCGTGAGTACATGCCCGCAGCGGAGCGGTTCGCGAAGATTCTCAAAGGGCGGCAATCTCTCCCGTCTGGAGCGGTCCCATCCCTCAAGAAAGCAGTGGCTGAGTTTGATCGGCTTCGGAGAGTTCCGAGTAAAGGCTCGAAGCGCACCATGCGCAAGCGATAAGCATTGATCGGTAAACGAATGCGGGCGAATGCCTCCGCCTGCGGCACCGTACGGCCAGCCTGGACATCTGCATCCCTCTGCTCGCCCCAAAGCTCCTCGGAATTCCGACAGTCCAGGGGCCTTATCGGACCTGGGGTGGACGTGGGCCTGACCGCTGCGGTAGGCACGGAGGCTCCCGTCCTTGAACCTCCCCACTCCCGCCGAGACGCCCCGCATGGCCAACACCTCCTCCGCGCCGAGCAACCGCTTCCCGCCGCAGATCCCCTTCATCATCGGTAACGAGGCGTGTGAGCGCTTCAGCTTCTACGGGATGCGGAACATCCTGATGATGTTCCTGCTGGACTACCTGCTGAAGAACGTGAACCCGGACACCACCGCGCGCGAGGCGATGGCCAAGGAGCACTTCCACCTCTTCATGTCCGGGGTCTACTTCTTCCCGCTGTTCGGCGGGTACCTGGCGGACCGCTTCCTCGGCAAGTACCGCGTCATCTTCTGGCTGAGCCTGCTGTACTGCCTGGGCCAGGCCTGCCTGGCGCTCTTCGTGGACAACGTGTACGGCTTCTACACGGGCCTGCTGCTCATCTCCCTCGGCTCGGGCGGCATCAAGCCGTGCGTCTCCGCCATGGTGGGCGATCAGTTCACCGCCGAGAACAAGCACCTGGTCAAGCGCGTGTTCGCCATCTTCTACTGGTCCATCAACCTGGGCTCGTTCTTCGCCTCGCTCTTCATCCCCAAGGCGCTCCAGTGGTGGGGCCCCGCAGTGGCCTTCGGCATCCCGGGCGTGCTGATGTTCATCGCCACCCTCATCTACTGGTCCGGCCGGCACCACTACGTCATGGTCCCGCCCACCGGCAGCAACCCGCACTCCTTCCTGCGGATCGTCTTCTCGGCGCTGGGCAACCTCCAGCAGCGCACCCCGGGAGGCGGCTGGCTCTCCGCGGCTCGCAAGGAGCACCCCGAGGAGGCCATCGAGGGCGTGCGCGCCGTCTTCCGCATCAACCTGCTGCTGATGCCCACCATCCCCTTCTTCTGGATGCTCTTCGATCAAAAGGCCTCCACCTGGGTGGTGCAGGCCAAGGCCATGAACCTGGACTTTGGCTGGTTCTCCTTCAGCCCCAGCCAGATGCAGGTGGTCAACCCCGCGCTGGTGATGGTCCTCATCCCGCTCGTCACCACGGTGATCTACCCGGCGTTCCAGCGCTGGGGCTGGGAGCTGACGCCGCTGCGCCGCATGCCCCTGGGGCTGGTGATGGGAGCGCTCTCGTACGTCGTCGCCGGCTATTACCAGGTGGTCCTCGAGGGCGGCACCCAGCTCCACGTCGCGTGGCAGCTGCTGCCCTACGTCATGCTCACGCTGGCGGAGATCCTCGTGTCCACCACCGGCCTGGAGTTCGCCTACACCCAGGCCCCGCGCGAGATGAAGAGCGTGGTGCAGAGCCTGTGGCTGCTCAACTCCACCCTGGCCAACGTGGCGGTGGCCATCGCCGCGCGGCTCAACATCTTCGCGGGCTCGGCCCAGTTCTTCTTCTACGCGGGGCTGGCCGCGCTGGCGGGCGTGGGCCTGGCGCTCATGTCGAGCCGCTACAAGGTCCGCGACTACTACCAGCAGGTGGCCCCCCTCCCCGTGGGCGAGCACGCCGCGCCCAGCCTGGCCGCCAAGGGAGCGTGAGCGGCCGCGTACTCCGCGTGCAGGGGCCCGCTCGGATGGAGCGCTTGACAGGTTGTGGGGTGACCGATTCGATGCGCCGCCCATGTCCGCCTCGCCCTCCACCGCAGAGACGCTCCCCTCGGGCCCGGTGTCGTCCGAGCTTGGGGTGAAGGCCTCCACGCCCTCGCAGGGGCACCCCCGCGGGCTCTACATCCTCTTCTTCACCGAGATGTGGGAGCGCTTCAGCTACTACGGCATGCGAGCCCTGCTCGTGCTGTACCTGCTGAACTACCTGCAGTTCCAGCCCGAGCACTCCTCGGTGGTGTACAAGTGGTACACGAGCCTCGTCTACCTGACGCCTCTGATTGGCGGCTACCTGGCGGACCGGTTCGTGGGCCCGCGCCGCTCCATCATCGCTGGCGCGGCGCTGATGTCCGTGGGCCACTTCCTCATGGCCTTCGAGCCGCTGCCATTCTTCTACACGGCCCTGGCCTTCCTCATCATCGGCAACGGCTTCTTCAAGCCGAACATGTCCACCCTGGTGGGGAAGATGTACCGGCAGGGCGACGCGCGGCGGGACGGCGCCTTCACCATCTTCTACATGGGCATCAACCTGGGGGCCTTCCTGGCGCCGCTGGTGTGCGGCTGGCTGCGGCAGAACATGGGCCCCACGCCCGGCATGGGCTTCCACTATGGCTTCGCCGCCGCGGGCGTGGGCATGGTGTGCGGCCTGGTCATCTTCCTGTTCGGCCAGAAGCACGTGATGCGCGCCGTGGAGGCCGCCGGCAACCTGTACGAGGTGGAGCCTCAGCGGAGCCCGGGCCACCCGGGCCGCTCCGCTGCCGCCGAGGAGCCGGACGAGAAGGTGCCGGGCACCACGGGTCTGGGCGGCACCCTCACCCGGCTGTTCCCTCCCCTCCTGTTCGCGATCGCGGTGGCCGTACCGGCGCGCTTCCTCTACCTGGCGGCCACGCATCAGGCGCAGTGGATCAACGTCATCATGCCCGTGGCCTTCGGGGCCATCAGCGCGTGGATGGGCTTCACGCTGCTCACGGTGAAGGGGGCCTCGCGGGACAAGAGCACCGTCATCTTCGTGCTCTTCACCTTCTCGGTCCTCTTCTGGATGGCCTACGAGCAGGCGGGCAACGCGCTCAACGTCTGGGCCGAGTACAACACCCGGAAGGCCGGGCTGGGCCTCGAGGTCTCCGCCGAGTACTTCCAGGCGCTGCCCGCGGTCTTCATCATGCTCTTCGCGCCGCTGTTCGCGATGCTGTGGACGGGGCTGGCGCGCCGGGGCCGGGAGGTCTCCAGCGCGGCGAAGCTGGTGATCGCCATGGTGCTGATCGCCGGCTCGGATGTGGTGATGGTGGCGGCCGCGACGTCGGAGGACGCCACCGTCACGCGGGTTGCGCTGGCGAGCGTGCCGGAGGAGATCCAACTCGAGGGGCTGAACGCGGGCCGCTTCAGCTACGATCCGGCCACCCAGGAGCTGTCCGTGCGCGGCGTGCTGGCCCCCTTCGCCGTCACCAGCGCGCTGGCGCCCACGGTGGAGCCGGCGTACCTGAAGCAGGTGGATGCCCTGGAGGCCGCCTCGGAGAAGGCCTCCCCGGAGCACCCCATCACCTTCCAGTTCGAGCGCCTGCCCTCGGGCTACGCCTTCCCTCTCACGGGTGAGCCGGGTGAGGGCCTCGTCAGCCGCTGGGAGGAGCAGACGCGCTCGGTGACGCTGGTGGCCAGCCTCACCGCCGTGGCCCGCTCACGCCTCGTGGGCGCGGGCGCGAAGCCCGAGTGGCGCCAGGCCATCACCACCCTGGCCGAGAAGAGCCAGGCCGCCCGCGTCAGCGGCCTGTGGCTGGTGCTCAGCTACCTGCTGGCGGTGCTCGGGGAGCTGTGCCTGTCCCCGGTGGGCCTCTCCATGGTGACGAAGCTCGCCCCCGCCCGCTTCGCCTCGCTCTTCATGGGGGTGTTCCTCATGAGCAACGCCGTGGCCCAGTACGTAGGCGGCAGCCTGGGCGAGATGTGGGGCCGCGTCGTCCCCACCAGCTACTTCGCCATCTTCGTCTACACGTCCGCGGTCGGCGCGGCGGTGCTGCTCCTGCTGCAGCGCCCGCTGCGGCGGCTCATGCATGACGTGAAGTAGCGGCGGCGCCTCAGCTCGGCCTGCGCGAGCGGTCCGGGTGCGTGCCCTCGGGGTTCTTGAGCGGCAGGCGCACCTCGCACCGGGTGCCCTTGCCGACCTCGCTGGTCAGATGGATGTGTCCGCCGTGGCGCAGCACAATCCGCCGGCAGAGCGCCAGCCCCAGCCCGGTGCCCTCTCCGGCCGGGCGCGTGGAGAAGAACGGCTGGAAGAGCCGCTCCATGTCCTCGGGCTTGATGCCCACGCCTGTGTCCGTGACGGTCACCACGGCCAGGTCTCCCTGCCGCTCGGTGGACACCTTCACCGTCCCGCCGTCGCGCACGGCCAGCAGCGCGTTGTCCAGCAGGTTCACCCACACCTGGTTGAGCGCGCCCGGATCTCCCATCACCGGCGAGTCGCAGCGGTAGTCGCGCTCCACCGTCACCGCCGTGGGCACCCGCCACCCCAGCACGGCGATCGTGGAGTCCAGCGACGCATCCAGGTGCACCGGCACCGGCTTCTCCGTGGTGCGCACGAAGGCCAGCAGCGACTCGGCGAGGTAGCGGATGCGCTTGCTGCACTCGTCGATGACCTCGATCATCGCACGCGAGGTGGGCAGGTCCGGCGTCTCGCCGAGCATGCTGTCCTTCAGGGGCAGCAGCGCGTTCATCAGCCCGTTGAGCGGGTTGCGCACCTCGTGGGCGAAGCCGGAGGTGAGCAGGCCCGTGGTCGCCAGCCGCTCGTTCGACGCGGCGCGCACCGCCGCCTCGCGCAGCCGCAGCTGCGCCTCGATGCGGGCCAGCAGCTCGCGCGGAGAGAAGGGCTTGCCCAGGTAATCGTTCGCGCCGCTGCCCAGGCCCTCCACCTTCTCGGAGACCTCCTGCCGGGCGGTGAGGAGGATGACCGGAATGTCCATGGTCTCCGGCCGGGCGCGCAGCTGGGCCAGCATCTGCAGGCCCGACATCACCGGCATCATCACGTCCGAGACGATCAGCTCCGGCCGCTCCTGGGTGGCGCGCAGGCAGCCCTCCTCGCCGTTGACGGCCTCCAGCACCTGGTACTCATCGCTCAGCATGCTGGTGATGAACCCGCGAATCTCCGCGTCGTCCTCCACCACCAGGATCCGCGGCGCATGGGCCGGAACCTTCTCCTCCGTCGTGGCCACCACCACCTGCTGCCCCTCCGCGCCCTGCGAGCCGACGCGGACCGCGGGCAGCCCGGTGGAGTTCGAGCGGCGCTCGCGCCGGACCTGCACGTCGGCCACGCGCCGCTCGCGCAGCTCCTCGCGGATGTGAGCCGTGCCCTTGGGGAGCTGGACGTGGAAGCACGAGCCCTTGCCCACCTCGCTGGTGACGCTGATCTGTCCCGCGTGCAGATCCACCGTCTCCTTCACCAGCGCCAGCCCGATGCCCGTGCCGCCGAAGCGCCGCGTGCCGGTGGAGTCCGCCTGGGCGAAGCGATCGAAGATGACGGGGATGTCCTGCGGGGCAATCCCGGGGCCGGTGTCCACCACCTCCACGTGAATGGAGGACTCGTCCTCGGTGAGGCGCACGGTGACGGCGCCCTCCTGGGTGAACTTCAGCGCGTTGGAGATCAGGTTCTGGAAGACGATCTCGATGCGCTCCACGTCCGCGTGGATGGCGGTGGCCTTGCTGCCCTCCAGGGCCAGGCGGATGCCCTTCTTCTCGGCCATCACCCGGAAGGGAGACAGCAGCGAGCCGATCAGCCCATACAGCTCCACCGGCTGGTAGCGCAGCTTCGTCTTCCCGGCCTCCATCTGCGCCAGATCCAGCAGGTTGTTGATCAGCTTGAGCAGGCGCTGGGCGCTGCGGTCCATCGTCGCCAGGTGCTGGCGCACGGCGCTGGGGATGGTGGCCGGATCCCGCTGCAGCAGCGCCTCGAGCGACAGGAGGATCAGCGTGAGCGGCGTGCGCAGCTCGTGGCTCACGTTGTCGAAGAACTCGCTCTTGAGCCGGGTCAGCTCCGTCTGCACGTTGAGCGCCTGCTCCAGCTTGCCGTTGGTCTCGGTCAGCTCCCGGGTGCGCTCGGCGACGCGATCCTCGAGGGCCACGTTGCTCTGGTAGATCTCGTCATAGCGGCGCTCGAGATCGCGCAGCGACTGGAGCAGGCCCTCGTTCTGCGCGGCGAGGTACTCGTCCTTGCGGCGCACCTCCTGGCGCGCGTCCAGCCACGCCCCGAACGAGGCCACGCCCAGGCCAATGGCGGGGACGATCACCGGCAGCGGCCCCACGCCCAGCAGCCCCATGGCGGTGCCCACCGCCACGCCCGCCAGCAGCCCCGCGCCCATGCGCCAGCCGCGCACCGGCTCGTGCCACGTCAGCTCGTAGCGGCAGCAGTCCGCGCCTCGCACCTGGCACTGCAGCTCCATCACCTGCGCGGGCGGCAGATCCCAGATGGTGGGCACGGAGGCGAACTGCGCCATGCGCCCCTCGCACAGGTTGCGGCTGTGCTCCGCCACCTTGCTCCGGTACGCGAGCACCATGTGGTTGCTCGACAGGTTCTCGATGGTGAAGCTGCCCACGCGGTTGAGCGTGGGGAACAGCTCCACCGTCTTCACGTACACGGCCCGCGCGGTGCCGAAGGTGCGCACCGCGTGGAACAGGAAGCCAATGGCCTCGGGCGTCGCCGCGAGCCGGCCCGCCTTGCGCGTGAAGTCCGGATCGCCGGACTCGGCGACGAGCGCGCCCACCAGCTTCTCGAGGAACTCGAAGGAGATGAAGTTCGTCAGCGTGGTGACGTAGTCCAGCGACAGCCCCAGCCCATGCTTCTGCCACAGCTGCCGCAGCCGCTCCTCGCCGTACTCCTTCCGGAAATAGAGCAGCAGCACGGACACCGCGCGCACGCTCAGCTCTGGAGCGTCATCCGGAGTCCGTTCTTGAGGTTGTGGAGTGATGGCGGGCACTACCTCCGTCAACGCTTCTGTCCTTCCGTAATCAGGAGGACAGCGTACTTCAACGCGTCGGGATCGGACAGCAGAGCGAGGTATTGCTCACAGAAGCCCTGATAGCCCGAAGTCCCCCCAAAAACCGGAGAAACCACCGGCTCCAGCGTCGCGAAGCGCTGACGCCAGTCGGTGATCAGCCGAGCATCCGCCGCGCCCGCCACCACCCATAGAGGTGCGAGCTGCACCCGCACCTGCTCCAACCCGGCCCGGCGGTACAGGTGGAACATCTTCCGGCCGATATGGAGATCCAGCCCCACGGCCGCCAGGGCGGCGACGAACTTCCGGCACCCTTCCTCCAGCTCCGGAGAAACCGGCCAGTTCTGGAGCCCCAGCGCATCCACGTCGGCGACGACCACGCGCCCGCCGGGGCGCGTCACGCGGATCAGCTCGGCCAGGGCGCCTTCCGGCTGGGCCAGGTACTCGATGACGAACTGACACCACACGTAGTCAAAGGTGTCGCTGGCCAGCTCCATCTTCCGGATGTCGCCTTGAACGAAGGAGCACTGGGGCAGCGGCGCACAGTGGGCACGGGCCTCTTCGAGCCGCTGCTGGTTGATGTCGACCCCCAGCACGCTCCCACCGCGGCCGACCAGGTCGGCCATGATGGAGGTGATGACGCCCGGGCCGCAGCCCGCATCCAGGGCCTTCATGCCGGCGCTCAGCCCGGTGGAGCTCAGGTGCCCATGCACGGGCAGCGCCCTGGCCTGCTCAGAGAGCCGGCGGGCTTCCTCCTCGGACTCCATGAGGTAGCGACTGCCAGTCACTCGGCGTGGCCCTCTCTCTGCTCCAGCGAGCGGGCGGTACGGCTCTGCAGGCGCTCGAAGACGGCGGCCATCAACATGTGCCAGGTCCGGGCGGTGCTGCGGTGGAAGGTCCACTCCGCCACGCGGCAATGCCAGCGGAACCCGAGCGACACCAGCCCCTCCACCTCCTCATCCTGGACGAGCGCCACCGCCGACTGCTTGCCCTGGCGCCGGTAGAACTCCACGCACCGGGCCGTGAGCGCATCGCGCGCCGCGGGCACGTGCGGGTGCAGCGGATCCGGGACGATGAAGGAGAAGGCCGTCGTCATCTCCGGCCAGCTGAGGCCCAGAGTGGCGTCCTCCGCCAGCGCCATGGCCAGCGGCCCCTTGTCTCCATCCACCACGAAGAGGGCACGCCCGCGCCGCAGTCCGCAGGTGGCATAGCGCTCGCCCAGCGGGCCCATGCGCGCCTCCTGGGCCAGGAGATCATCCGCCAGCAGCCGGACCACCTCTCCCTTCTGGCGCAGGTGATTCTCCAGCCACTGGAGATCCGCGTCGGTGGCGGGCCGCACCTGGGGCAGATCCTTGCGCGCGCGCAGCGGCTGGGTGAACGCCAGGCGCGCGTAGTTCATCGTCCGCAGATCGGTGAGCCCCTCCATGTACATGGAGCGAGCGATCCACCCGAAGACGCGATCCGGCCACTTGTTCTGGATGCGCCAGAAGATGCGCAGGTAGTGGATGTCCTCGTGCGCCTCCGCGTAGTCCACGCAGAGGGCGGACAAGTCCCGGGAGATGCTCTCGCCGCGGCGCACCGTGGGCAGCACCATCAGGTGCTGGAACATCCACGTGCGAGAGTGCGTCCGCACCCCGGAGACGTGGCCGAGGATGTCCGAGCCGTCGCAGTAGAGGAACGTCCGGGCCAGCCCCTCGTCCGCGGACGCCATCTTGTGGTGCGCGTCCTCGAGCACGTTCAGGTGGGGCCCTTCCTCGAAGGGATAGTCCGGGTGGAACAGGTGCACCGTCTGCGCCACCTCCCAGATCCGCCGGAAGGGCTCGGTGCGCCCATCCCGCACCTGAGGGCAGCGGGCCTGCACGAAGGCGTTGATGACGGCCTGACGCGCCTCGGGCTCGACGTTGAGCAGCCGGACGCCGCAGCGGAAGGGCCGGGCCATGCCACCGGCCGTCTGATCAAGCAGCGCGGCGTTGTCGCGCACCTCCGCGCTGCACCGCGCCCGGGTGCCATCCGGCAGCACCAGCGTGAAGTCCTGGATCACGAGCCCCGCGGGCAGCACCTCGCGGGCGGCGTCGTAGATGAAGGACACCCCCATCGCCTGCAGGTCCATCACCGGGTGCTCGATCACGTCTCCGGTGAGCGGCGAGCTGAACGACACGCCGAAGGGCTGGTTCTCCACGGCCCGGAAGCGCGTGCTGCTGCTCCGGTGGTACATGGAGAGGCTGCGCGGCAGCGACAGGACGAAGCCGTCCGCCTCGGTGCGCACCACGGCGGCCCAGCCCCGGTAGCTCTTGCCACTCAGGTCGAAGACCACCTCCACCACGTCTCCCACCGCCACGAGCCAGTGCTTGGGGTTCTCGCACCGCAGCACCGGGTGGTACGCCTCCGGGTTCTCGATGAGCGAGGCGGCCAGGCCCTCGCGGCGCCGCACGCCCTGCACCAGCGAGCACTGCAGCACCGGCTGCCGGCGCAGCGCGCGCCGCAGCACCGCGAGCACGCGCACCATGTCATCGATGGACGCCAGCTCCACGTTGCCGATGCTGGCGCCGGGCCGCTCGATCTGGATGCCCACGCGGAAGAAGGCCTCTGCCCGCGAGCGCTCCAGCCCGATGTGACGCACGAAGCCGCCGCCGGCCCGCAGCACCACCTGGCCGGCGCGATCCACTCGGAAGTCGAACAGACGGGTGCCTGGCGGCAGCCGCTCGATGGGCGCCTCCAGCGGGAGCCTCAGCAGGAAGCCCTCATTGCCCACGTTCAAACATTGGGCGCGCAGCAGCTGGCCGTCCACGCTGAAGGAGGCCTCCAGCCCCACCGTGGGCACGCGCCGCGAGGAGCGCTGACGCAGCAGCTCACTCAAGCTGCGCGTCATCTCCTCCACGGAGACGGTGGGATCCACGGTGTGGAACTCGTGGCCCTCGGCCGCCACGTCCACCAGCTCGCGCATGATCTCCGTCTGGGACTTGGGACACAGGAACACTCGCAGCGCCCGCGGCGCCAGCCGATCCAGATCCCGGATGAACCGCCGCGCCTCCAGGGCGTCGGCCAGCACCACGTCCGGCACCCGCTCCGCCAGAGTACGCGCTGCGTCATCCCGCGAGGAGACCGCGATGATCTGCCGAGGCGACAGCGCCGCCACGAGGCCCGCGCGCAGCACCGGGTCCGGATGGACGATCAACACCGACTGCTCTTGCGCGAACATCAGCACCTCCTGCAGCGCGCGCCTTCGGTGCTCAGCCAGGCCTGCCTCATCACAGCCTCTCCATGCGCGCCAGGGAGCGCCCCAGCCGCAGCCAGCGGCGCGAGCCAGGGAGCAAAGTCAGCGAACCCAAAAACTAGCCGCTTTCCGCTATGAAAAAAAGGTGCCCCCATGGGTTCCGACATGGATCCCAATGAACGGAGCCGCGCGTTTCGCCCGAGAAGACACGTCTTCCTGTTACAACCGGATGTGTTGGTCCCTCATGAAGACCACCGCTTGCCGCGATTGGCCACGCCGCGGCGGTCCGATTAAATAAACCCCTGTGAGGAGAGCCGATGGGCGCCGATACCGACTACGAGGCCAGGATCCAGGAGCTGAAGCGATCACTCAACGCGGTCATCCTGGCCCACTATTACCAGGAGAGTGAAATCCAGGACGTCGCGGACTTCGTCGGAGACAGCCTGGCGCTGGCGCAGGCGGCGGCGAAGACGAAGGCGGACGTCATTGTGTTCTGTGGCGTCCACTTCATGGCGGAGACGGCGAAGATCCTCAACCCGGCAAAGCAGGTGCTGCTACCGGATCTGAAGGCGGGGTGTTCGCTGTCGGATCGGTGCCCGCCGGCGGCCTTCAAGGCCTTCAAGGAGAAGCACCCGGACGCCTTCGTGGTGAGCTACGTGAACAGCTCCGCGGCGGTGAAGGCGATGAGCGACGTCATCTGCACCTCCTCCAACGCGGTGAAGATCGTCAACCACGTGCCCAAGGATCGGCAGATCCTCTTCGCGCCGGATCAGCACCTGGGCCGGCATGTGATGAAGGAGACGGGCCGGGACATGGTGCTGTGGCCGGGCAGCTGCATCGTCCACGAGATCTTCAGCGAGAAGAAGCTGGTGCAGTTGAAAGTCCAGCACCCGGACGCGGAGGTGGTCGCCCATCCGGAGTGCGAGCAGGCGGTGCTGCGGCACGCCGACTTCATCGGCTCCACCAAGGGCATCCTGGACTACGTGGTGGCCAGCCCGAAGCAGAAGTTCATCGTGGTGACGGAGGCCGGGATCATCCACCAGATGCAGCTCAAGGCGCCGGGCAAGACGTACATCCCCGCCCCGCCGGACAACGGGTGCGCGTGCAACGAGTGCCCGTACATGCGGCTCAACACCCTGGAGAAGCTCTACCGCTGCATGAAGGACCGGACGCCGGAGCTCATTCTGCCCGCGGAGCTTCAGGCCGCCGCGCGTGCCCCGCTGCAGCGCATGCTGGAGTGGTCCTGACGCGGGGCGTCGACGCTCGCTCGACTGTCATCCAGCGCAGTAAACCCGAACTCGCAGCTTGCGCCGCAATGGCCAGGGGTGAGATGGAGCACGCGTGGGCTTTCGATTCCTAGCTGTCCCCGGTCACCGCCTCGTCGATCACCCTCGCGCGCTCCCGGGTGAAGATCGCCTCGAGCCGGACCTTCCTCCCATCCCCGAGGCCGTGGAGAAAGCGCTCGCGAGCGCCGAGTTCCGCGATGTGCGCGCTCGTGATCGGCTCCGTTCCCTGCTCCAGGGCGACAAGCCGCCGAAGCTGGGCACGCCCGGTGCGGGCTTTGGCCCGTCGGCCGTCTTCGCCCAGCCTCCGGCGGATCTGCCGGCGCTGCTGCGCATGGCGGATGAGCTGGAGACGCTGGCCAAGCGCGAGGCGGGTGAGCGCGCGCTGGTGTGGAAGTGCGCGGAGTGTGGCGCCCGCTACGCCGTGCCCGTGGCCCTGGTGAGGCCGGTGTCCATCCGCTGCGAGCGGTGTGGCGCCCCGGTGGAGCTCAGCGCCCCGCACAGCCTGGGCGAAGAGGCGCTGATCGATCCGTTCCTCGGCGCGGTGAACCAGTGCCGCCGCGAGCTGGCCGTGTTCTTCCGCGAGGCCATGGCGCGCGGCTGGCCCGTGCTGGTGTCCGAGGGGCAGCGGCCCTCGATGTCCGGCAGAGAGCCGGCCCGCGAGTAGCAGCCGTCAGATGAAGACGCCGGCGGACGCGTCGTAGCGCGCGTCCTGGATCTGCACCGCCGGGGCCTGCTGGTTGCTCAGCGCGTCCATCACCTCGTGCCGGCCGTGCTTGCACTTGGCGCACTCGCACTGGCCCTTCTTGCAGGTGCAGTCGGCCTTGCTGCCGCACTGGCACTTGGCCGTGAGCAGCTCGTCCACTTCCTTGAGCGGGCTCTGCGCCGCACGCGCCTGGGACTCGCCGTCCTTCTTCGCCGCGGGAGCGGGCACCTGAGGGGTGGCCGCATGCTCATGGCCTTCACAGGCATGCCCCACGCTCGGTGCCAGCAGCATGCCGCCCGCCATGCACAGGGCAGCCACCGTCATACCGATGCGCTTCATCTGCTCCTCCTTCAGGCACAGCCTGCAACAGCCCGCGACAGCATGAACCCACGAGTCTCGGCGCCTATACCGCAGCACTTCGCCTCTGCCAAGAATGTTATCACACTTCTGCCCACCTGACACAGAAGGCGGAAGCGGAGGGCAGCCGTTGCTCGCGGCTGCGAGGGGTGGCGCGTACAGTCCACCCGCCTCGTGTCCGAACGAACCGACCGCGTTCTTTATTTTATGGCCCTGGTGCTGGGCATGGCGCCGCTGTGGGTGGGGCGCGCCCTGCCCATGGTGGATCTGCCCCAGCACCTGCACCTCATCTCCGTGCTGCACCGGTTGGAGGATCCGAGCACGCTCTACCCGGAGTTCTTCGCCGCTCGGAACACGCTCACGCCGTACCTGGGCTACTACTACCTCGTCAGCTTGCTGAACTGGCTGATGCCGCTGGAGCTGGCCAACCGGCTCTTCCTCAGCGCCTACGTGGTGGGCCTGCCCTTGTCGCTCGCCTTCCTGCTGCGCTCGCTCGGCCGGCCTGCGTGGCCCTCGCTGCTCGCGCTGCCGTTCGCTTATGGCGACAGCTTCGCGTGGGGCTTCGTCAACTACTGCGCGTCCATGCCGCTGGCCTTCCTGTGCTGCGGGCTCTTCGTGAGGGCGCTCACTGATACGCCTCGGCGGCGGCCCTGGGCCGTGGGGCTGGCCGTGTGCCTCGTCGCCGTGCTCCTGTTCCACGTGCAGGCCTTCTTCTTCCTCGGGCTGGGGCTGCCGTGGCTCCTGTTCACCACGCGCGTGCCCGAGGACCCGGGCGCGCAGGGATTCCGCGCGCGGCTGCGGCCTCGAATCCCTGCGCTCGCGGGCGTGACACCGGGCGTGGTGCTCTTCCTCGGGTGGGTGGCGCTGCGGCTCGGACAGCCCGCGGAGATCGCTCCCGGCCAGCCGTGGAAGGCGTGGGGTCCGCTCCTGTCCTCGGAGAACCTCTCCTTCAAGCCGTTCACGCAGAACCGCGACGAGTTCCTCCAGGTGCTCGCCAACCTCTTCCATGATGGCTCGGACCGGTGGCCGCTCTACGCCGTGGGAGCCGTGGCCGCGGTGGCGCTGGTGCTGGGCCTCGCGATGGGTGGCCCTCGCCCCGAGGGGCCCGTGGCCCGCTTCCGCATGCTCGGGCTTGGGGTGATCGCGCTCGTCCTCTTCTTCGCGCTGCCCTTCGACATCCGCGGCTACATCTATTACCTCAACACGCGCTACGCGCACCTGGCCGCCGCGCTCCTCATCTGCAGCGTGCCCGTGACGCGCCCCAGTCACCACCGCCCGTTGCTGTGGGCCAGCGCCGCGTGTGCCGTGCTGCTCGGCGGTGTGCTCGGCAAAGGGTTCCGCGCCTTCTCCCGCGAGGCCGCCGAGTGGGACACGCTCGTGGCCGCCACCGCGCCCAAGCCTCGGGTGATGGGCCTCATCTTCGAGACCCGCTCGTACGTGGTCCGCTTCCCCGTGTTCCTTCACAGCGCCACGGTGCTCGCCCGAGCGCGCGGGGGCGTCACCAACTTCAGCTTCGCCCTCACGCCCCACTCGCCCCTGCGCTACGTGGGCCCCCCGCCCCCCACCTTCCCCTCCGAGTGGCGGCCGCAGGACTTCGACTACGCCACCATGGGCCGCTTCTACGATCACTTCCTGGTGCGCGGCGCCTCCCCGGCGCAGCTCTTCGGCGCCCGGCTCCAGACGGAGCTGTCCGTGGTGGCGCACGCGGGGGACAGCTGGCTCGTGCGGCGCCGCTGACACACCGACTGTAGGAGAGTGAGCGGCCCCCGAGGCCCGCCCTCATGCTCCACGTCGAGTGCGGTAGAAGGAGCCTCTATGCCCAATCCCCACGAGCCCCGTCCCCTGCTCGACGCGCTCCGCTCCGGCGCGCCCCTGCCCGAGTTCGCCCCGGAGGCTGTGGAGCAGGCCCGCACCCTCGCGAAGGACGCGGCAGCCGCCACCCCCGCCGCCGTCGAGGCCCTGCCCGCTCCACTCGCCGAGGCCATCCTCGAGGGCGCCGTCCTCGCCGGCAGCACCGCGCTGCCCGAGGCCCTCTCCCAATCCAGCGTGAAGCCCCTGGCCAAGGCCGCCAAGAAGGCGCTCTACCGCCTGCGCTCCAAGGGCGTCGCCGTCGCCGAAGCCCCGCGCCCCGCTCCCGAGCCCGTGCGCGCCCCCGAGCCCGAAGCCCTGTCCTGCCTCGTCACCAGCATCACCGGCCAGGGCCGGCGCGGGCTGATCCTCGCCCGGCCCATCCGAGGCGGAGGGCTCGAAGCCGCTCAGGTGGTCTTCTCGGATGAGCTCGGCGTGCTGGAGCTCAGCCTCACGGAGACGAGCCGCGCCAACTACCGCAAGCGCATCAAGGAAGCCACCGAGCCCCTATACGCGATCGAGGTTCCCCTCAAGGAGGCCGTGGCGCTGCTCGGCGAGGCCACCGCCCTCAACCTGCGCTCCCGCACGCCCTTCCCCCAGGACATGGAGCCCGCGCTGCGCCACTACGGCGTGCAGCCGGCCACCACCGAGCCCACCGTGCCCCCGCCCGAGCCCGAGGACGTGAAGGGCGTGCTCGAGGGCCACACCCTCCACGAGACGATGGAGATCCAAGGGTGGCTGCCGCCCGAGTCCGAGCTGCGGAAGATCGTCGAGAAGGTGGACGAGATCGCCCAGAGCCCGCTGGCGCTCTCCCCGCAGCAGCGAGAGGAGCAGACGCTCCAGGCCGTGCGAACCCTGGCCCGCGCCTTCTTCACCCCGGAGCACCGCAAGCTCTACGGCCTGCGGCTGTGGCGGATGGCGGACTTCTTCGCGCGCACCGGCCGCCCCGGCCCCGCCCAGGTGGCCCGAGCCGAGGCCCGCCGCCTCTACCACGGCCCCGAGGAGCCCTTCTCCCGGTTCGCCGAGCGCCTCTACGAGAAGGCCCTCTTCCTCGCGGCGGCCCAGGCCTCGGCGGCAGGCGCTCCAGGCGCGGCGCCCACCGCCCAGCCAGCCTCGCCCTCTCTTGCTTCCACGGAGCGGCGCAGCCCGGGCGGCCTCATCCTCCCGTGAGCTGAAGCTGACACCCCGCGTCAGCTCTCGATGCGGGCGCGCAGCAGCAGATCCAGGTTCTCGTCCTCCCAGGCCTGAGCGCGCTTGTAGTCGTGGAAGCGCCGCTCGTGCTGGATGAACTCGGGCGGGTGCACGCACCGCCGCCCGTCCTCGCCCCGCCGCGTGCGGTACACGTGGTGGAGCATCTCGTGGAAGACGATCCACTCGACGAAGTAGCGCGGCACCACTGGCTGATCCAGCGCCGGGTGGATCCGGATCACCTTCGAGTCCGCCGAGTACGAGCCCATCTTGATGCTCTTGCGCGGCCCCTTCACCCGAGGCGCTGGGCCGTAGGTGATCGCCGCGCTGATCCGACGCTGGAAGTAGCGCTCGTTGAGCCGCTCGAAGATGCGTCCCAGGTCATGGTGCCGGCCCACCGGCTCCAGCCTCAGGCGCTTGCGCATCTTCGCGGGCGAGAGCCGGCGGATATACGCCTTGTTGCGCTCGATGAACTTGTCCAGCCGCATGCTGGCGTCCCCATCACCGTGGCGCACGAAGTCCGCCAGGGCCTGGATCACCTCGTCCGGCGCGGCCAGGAACATGTGGTGCAGCCGCAGCCGGAACAGCGCGCGGTGGCGCTGGAACGTGAGCATCGTGTGCGTGTTGTCGTGGATCTCGATGGCGACCTTCGCGCGCAGCCGCGTACGCAGGCGTCGCTCGAGTACGCGACGCCATACCTTGAGCAACCGGTTGGGTTCCGGATCCACCGGCTGCTGCCGCGCGATCCGCGCAGCGGGGTAACTCCGCTTGCTAACTATGGTTTTCTGCTTCTTGGAGCTGGAGCGCTTCATGGGTCAGCGCGGGATTCTAAGAGCCCGTCTGACACCCTGTAAACGGAAGGGAAGGAGCGGAAATCCTAGGAAATCCAACGACTTAGGGACACTCGAACGCACCAGGGCCCACTTGTCCGGCGCGGGGGCAGCCCGGCGCATACGCGCCTAAGTCCGCGTCATCTCAGGCTTTTTCGGCAGGGGGTGGTGTAAACCACCGGCTCCTTCTGTCCCATCTTCAGGTGCTTGATGTAGCTACCTTCCCTCCTCCGCTTGGGAGGGCACGACCACTCGACCGTGATCTTGCCCGGCGGATAGGTGAGCACCTTGTTGGGTTCGACCCGCTGGCCGTTGACCCGGATCAGCGCGGAGCCCGTCTTGAACACCACCGAGACGACGTTCTTCGGCTTGCCGGGCGTCGCGGGGGCCGGCTTCCCCGAGTCCGGTGTCGTCCCCTTTGCCGCCACCGGGCCTGGAGTGGCCCCGGGGTTGGCGCCCCCGGAAGGCTGAGGATCATTCGCCTTGGCTGTCCCGGTGTCCCCTGGTCCCGCGGCCCCACCCGTGGAGTTGTCCGGCGGCGTCGCCGTGCCGGCACCCGAGGGCTCGGTCTTCGAGGGGTCGGTCGCAGCGGGGTTCTGGCCGCCGGCCGCGGCCACGGTGGTGGCGCCAGTGGCCGGCGTGGGCGTCCCGGGCGCGGCTTCAGGCTTGGAGGGCGAGGCCTCGCCCGTGGGAGTCTGGCCTTTCGGAGCCCCCATGGGGACCGCCGGCTGAGGCCCTCCGGAATCCCCGGCGCCTGTCGAGGGCGAGCTGAAGGCCCAGTAGAGCCCCACCCCGAGCACGAGCAGCACCGCCACGGCGACACCGATCAGGATGAGCCCTCGGCCGCGAGATGAAGAGGCCAGCTCTTCCTGCTCGTAGCCGGCGGTGGACTCATCATCCTCCGCATCCGCCTGGATGCCCTCGGTCGGGTCCGCATCATCATCCAGCTCGGGCTCCGCCGAGTCGGCCTCCGGCTCCGGGGCTTCTACCGGCAGGGCCTTTCTCTGCCGGGAGGTCCGCTGGTTCAGCGTCGGCTGCGAGATCGAGTCGGGATCCTCCGCCAGGCGTCGCCGATTCCCCGTCGTGGAGGCGGTCACCGCTTCGTCGGCGGCCGCGTCATCCACGAAGCGCCGGCGCTGGCCCGTGGTCTGCGGCGTCACGGAGACGGACTCGGCCCCCTCGTCCTGCTCTGCGCCCTCGCCCTCGTCTTCGTCTTCGTCCGCCCCCGCGGCGCGGCGCAGCCGCTGGTTCAACGTCGGCTGCGTGAGGGAGATGGACTGGGAGGCCTCATCGTCCTCGGTGAGCGGACGGCGCGAGGGAGGCGTCGCCGGACGGCGAGCACGAGGCTCCGTGTCCCGCGCGAGGGCAGGATTGGAGCGCCGCACGGGCGGGGTGGTCGCACCGGGAGAGGACGGCGCGCGGCCGCGGCCACGCTCCTGCACGGTGGACTCGCCGGGCTCGGGCGGCCGGAAGCCCACGGGCATGGTGCCCACGGCGGTGCGCTCCTCGGCCTCGTCCTCGAAGTCGTTCGCCTGCTCTATCTCCTCTATCTCCTCGACCTCCTCGACATGGACGGACGGCGAGGCGGGCGGCCGGGTCATCTGCGTCGGAGGTTCCGGCTCGTTGGGGTTGTAGTCCGGCGCCGCGGGCACGCCCTCGGCCGTGGGGCGCCGCATGGGCCGAGCCGCCAGCCCGGGGGACATCGCCTGCGTGGCCTCCTTGCGCCCGGCCGATGCGGCCACGGGGATGTGAAGGACGGTGCGCTCCTCCTCCTCGCCCATGAGCCGCGCGATGTACTCCGGGATGTCCGTGCTCTGCCGGATCCCCCCCGAGGTCAGCAGCGCGTCCAGGTCCGCCTGCACCTCCGAGGCCCGCTGGTAGCGCTGCGAGCGGTCCTTCACCAGGCAGCGCATGATGATGCGCGACAGCTCGGTGGGGTAGTCGTCCTTGAGCAGGTGCGGCGGGGACGGATCCTCGGAGCGGATGGCGTAGAGGATGCCCTCGGTGGTGGGCTTGGCGAACGGGCTCTTCCCGGTGGTGATCTCGTACATCATCGTGCCGAGCGCGAAGATGTCGGCGCGATGATCCAGCTTGTCCTGGGCCACCTGCTCCGGGGAGAGGTAGAGGAACTTGCCCTTGATGACGCCCGGCTTGCTGCGGTTGACGTAGGTGCCCGCCTTGGCGATGCCGAAGTCAACGATCTTCACCCGGCCGCTGTAGGCAATCATCACGTTCTGCGGGCTGATGTCTCGGTGGATCAGCTCCAGCGGCACTCCGTCCACGCCCTTGGAGAAGTGCGCGTAGTCGAGCCCCTCGGCCACCTGGGAGCAGATCGCCGCGGCGACGCCATAGGGCACGGTGGCGCCGAACTTCGACTCCTCCTGCACCACGCGGCGCAGGTCCACGCCCTCGACGAACTCCATGGCGATGAAGATCGTGTTGTCGAGCTTCCCCAGCTCGTACACCTGGACAATGTTCGGGTGATGCAGCTGCGCGGCGATGCGGGCCTCGTCCAGGAACATCTGGACGAACTCAGGCTCCTCCGAGAGGTAGGGCAGGATGCGCTTGAGGACCACCAGCTCGGGCTTGGGCGGTTCTTGCGCGAGGAAAAGCTCCGCCATGCCTCCCACCGCGAGCCGCTTGATGAGGACGTACTTGCCGAAGGGGATGGCAGTCTGGGGGGAGTTGGTGGAAATGGGCGTCCCGCCGTGGCTGGATCGAAGAGTGTGGCTCAGGCCGCATCCGACCCGAGGTTTCCAGAGCTTACCCGCAAATACGCAATTGGTGGAGCGACCAAGGAAGAAGGGGTGGAACTGGACGGAGCGGCGAGGCCCCTCCCTGGGTGGGGAGGGGCGGTGAGGCAAGGTAGCCGCTGAGCCAGGGACTTACGGTGCGATGGTGCCCGGCAGATCGGTCGCGCAGTCCTGTGGATAGAGGATGTAGGTGTAGTCCTGGTTGGTGCCGGGGACGATGCCCGCGTCGCGGTCGGCGTTGGGGCAGGAGGTGCCAGTGCCACCGTCCGAGCAGCCCACATAGCTGTAGGTATCCCACACCCCCCGGACACCGTTGGTGAAGTTCACCGTGCCGCCATCATTGACGACGGTGCGCCAGTCGCAGCGGGGGGAGCCTCCGTCGAGCGTCACACCGAAGGTCTTGTAGTTGCTCACCAGGACGCCGCCCGTCACTTCGAAGCCGAGATAGACGCCACTGTCCGGGCCGTCCGGGCGCTGCTTGAGGGCCAGCGGGTTCGCGTTGGTGATGGTGAGTGGGCCAGGGATGTGGACCCGAGCGCCGCCGTACTCCGGGTTGGCCTTCGTCGCGCCACCGTTGGCGTTTCCGAAGCCGGACGCCACCTCGTTGTCCAGCGGCACAGGCACGGTGCCCGTCTTGGTGATGGAGAGTGCCCCCGTGATGCTGGGATCTCCAATCTGGAAGGCGCTCTTGAGGACGGGCCGGTAGGCGTTGCGCGTCTGATCGGCGTCCGAAGCGGTCGGGTAATACTGCCGGTAGAAGCCCTGGATGGTGACCTCATCGCCGGCCTGGGGCTGATAGCCCTTGGCGGGATCCGTAAAGAACTTGTCCACGTAGATGCCCTCCTTCGGGAAGCAGGGATCCACGACCCAGAGGTATGCGATGTAGTCGCCCTGGCTGCCCTTGGAGGTGCTGTCCACGGTCGTGATGACCAGGTGATCCAGCTTCACCGCGTCGCCCCGCTTCCCGTTGGCCCGGAGCTGCCCGATGGGGCCACGGCCCTGGCTGTCCGCCGCCGGGCACACGCGCCCGCCCCCATCCGTACCACCGTCCGAGCCGCCATCCGTGCCGCCATCCTGGTTGCAGGCCCCGGTGCAGCCGTTGTCCGGACCACTGTCGGGAGGGCCCTCGTCTCGACCGGAACAGCCCGTCATCACGGTGGCCACCAGGACCGCCGCGCCCAGAGTCTTGCGCAGATGCATCGCCTTTTCTCCTATGGATCTTCTGGCGTCGTGCTCCGTAGAGTCCCGCGCCTCCGGCCTCGTCCGGGGCCTTATAGCGGGGGGCTACACGGGCCGGCAAGGAAGCCCGCGTGTCCCGGTTCACACACTCGTAAAATCCGAGGAGCGCATGAAGGCGGTGGTGTTCCACCAGCACGGAGATGAGCAGGTCCTGCAACTCACGGAGTTCCCGGAGCCGCCCGTGGGCGCACGCGATGTGTTGGTCCGCGTGAAGGCCGTGGCCCTCAACCACCTGGACCTGTGGACCCGCCAGGGCTGGCCAGGGCTGAAGCTGGAGTTGCCCCACATTCTGGGCAGTGACATCTCGGGCGTGGTGGAGCGCGTCGGGCCAGAGGTGACGGACCTGTCGCCCGGTACCGAGATCGTCGTGAACCCGGGCGTGTCCTGCGGAGCGTGCGCGCGGTGCCTGAGCGGCGAGGACAACCTGTGCCGGAGCTACCGGATCCTCGGCGAGCACATGCGCGGGGGCTACGCGGAGTTCATCTCGGTGCCTCGGCAGAACATCCTGCCCAAGCCCACGCGGCTCACCTTCGCCGAGGCCGCCTGCCTGCCCCTCACCTACCTCACGGCGTGGACGATGCTGGTGCGCCGCGCGGAGGTGAAGCCGGGCGAGACGGTGCTGGTGCACGCGGCGGGCTCGGGCGTGGGCAGCGCGGCGGTGCAGATCTGCAAGCTGCTGGGAGCCACCGTCATCGCCACCGCCTCCACCGAGGCCAAGCTGAAGCGCGCCCGGGAGCTGGGGGCCGACCACACCATCAACTATGTGGAGAAGGACTTCCTGGACGAGGTGAAGCGCATCACCCAGCGCCGGATGGTGGACGTCGTCTTCGAGCACGTGGGCGCCTCCACCTTCGAGAAGAGCGTGGCGTGCCTGCCCTACGGCGGGAGGCTCGTCACCTGCGGGGCGACGACGGGCTACGAGGTGAAGCTGGACCTGCGGGTGCTCTTCTACAAGCGCATCTCCCTGCTGGGCTCCACCATGGGCAGCAAGGGCGATCTCTTCCGCATCCTCCAGCTCGTGGAAGAAGGCCGGCTCAAGCCGGTGTTGGATCGGACACTGCCCCTGGCGGACGCGGCCCTGGCGCACCGGCTCCTCAAGGACCGAGCGCAGTTCGGCAACGTCGTCCTGCTTCCGGAGTCGAGGTGATCCCCAAGTTCCTCCAAGGCCTCCAGCCGACCCTGCACATCTCCCACCGTGGCGGCGCGCTGCTGGCCCCGGAGAACACGCTCCATGCGTTCCGGATGGCCGTGGAGCGCTGCCGCACGCAGATGCTGGAGCTGGACGTCCACCTCACCCGCGATGGCGAGGTGGTCGTCGCGCATGATCACACGCTCGACCGCTGCACCAACGGCACGGGGCCCCTGGCCGCGCTCACGCTCGCCGAGCTGCGCCGCCTGGACGCGGGCTTCCGCTTCACCCCCGATGCAGGCCGCACCTTCCCCTTCCGCAATCAGGGCATCCCCATCCCCACGCTGCGTGAAGTGCTCCGAGCCTTCCCCGGGATGCGGATCAACCTGGAGATGAAGCCGGAGACTCCAGGCACCGAGGACGTCCTCTACCAGGTGCTCCGCGAAGAGAGCGCCCTGGACCGCGTATGCCTGGGCAGCGAGCATGACGCCGTGGCCGAGCGGCTGGTGGCTCGCATGCCCGGCGCCTGCCATTTCTACCCGCGCGAGGCTCTGACCGCCTACGTGCTCTCCGTCCGAAGCGGCGAGCAGCCTCCCGACGAGCCGCGTTACACCGTCATCGACATGCCGCTGTACTTCGGTGAAGTGCGCCTGGTGGATGAGGCCTTCCTCCGCACCACGGCGCGTCACGGCAAGTGGGTCAATGTCTGGACCGTGGATGATCCAGAGGAGATGCGCCGGCTCGTGTCTGAAGGAGTCGGCGGTATCATGACGGACCGTCCGGACCTGCTACGCCAAATCCTGGATGCCACCCCTCACGCGCAGTAGGCCGAGAGCCCATGCCCCGCACCACCTCGCGTAAGCGCCACACGCCCGCCGCTCCCGCCTCCGAGCCCTCCTCCCCTGCTCCCGTGCCTGCTTCCACCCCGGAGCCCCACGTGGAGCCCACCGAGGAGCCCGTCGGGGCCGCGGCCCTCGGAACCAAGGGCCGCAACACGCTGCGCGCGAAGCTCCCCAAGGCCAAGCGCTTCGTGGCGCTGGCGGGCAACATCGGCGCCGGGAAGACGACGGCCGCGAAGATCATCAGCCAGTCCTTCGGCTTCGAGCTCTTCGACGAGCCCGTCATCGATAACCGCTTCCTCAAGGACTACTACGCCGACATGCGGCGCTGGAGCTTCACCCTCCAGCTCGAGTTCCTCATCCGCCGCGTGGAGCATCACGAGCTCATCCACTCGATCAAGAAGAGCTGCGTGCAGGACCGCACCCTCTACGAGGACCCGGAGATCTTCGCCAAGTACCTCCACGGCCTGGGCCACATGAGCAACAAGGAGTTGGATCTCTATTACGAGTACTTCCAGCGCCTGGCGCGCAGCGTCGCCCCGCCGGACAAGGTCATCTGCTTCTCGGTGGGCTCGGTGGAGGTGCTGCTCAATCGCATCCGCACGCGCGGCCGCCAGGAGGAGCGTGGCATCCAGAGCCAGTTCCTCCTGGGCCTCAACGGCTACTACACCAGCTTCCCCCTGGTGCTGCAGGAGAAGTACGGCGTGGACTGCCTCACCCTGGACGTCTCCAACCAGGACATCCGCCGCGGCCGGGGACGCGAGGAGTTCCTCGATCGCGTCTCCAGCTTCCTGGCCTGAACCGCCCCTGCGCTCAGAACCCAGGCTTCGGCGGCTGCGTCACCGACGTCTGCGAGATCAGCACCCACACCGAGTCTGTCTTCTCGCTGTAGAACAGGGTGATGGCCACGTTGCGCCAGCCGTGGTCGAACTTGAAGACGAAGCCGAACGTCTCGTAGAGCGAGCGCTCGCGCAGGCCCGTCATGAAGCGCCCGTAGAAGTCCTTCACCGGCACCCCGAAATTCACGAGCACGGTGCGATTCTCACTATCAGGCGGCCGACAGAGGGGGCCGCCTCCCGCCCGAGCACAGGAGAGTTCCCATGGACCACACTGGGGCCAAGAGCCCGCGCGACTCCGAAGTGGTGATGACGCAGCTGATCCTCCCGTCCGATGCCAACAACCTGAACTCCGCCTTCGGCGGCAAGGTGATGGAGTGGATCGACATCTGCGGAGCCATCGCCGCCCAGCGGCACTGCCGCGAGGTGGTGGTGACGGCCTCCATCGATGATCTGCACTTCCACTCGCCCATCCGCGTGGGGTGGATCGCCCAGCTGCGCGCGCGCGTGCTGGCGGCGTTCCGCACCTCCATGGAGGTGGGGGTGACGGTGCACGCGGAGAACCCCCTCACCGGCGAGCGCGCCCTGACCACGAGCGGAGTGATGACGTTCGTGGCGCTCAACAAGGATGGGGGCCGGGTGATGGTGCCCCCCCTACAGCTGGACACCGAGGAGGAGCGCGTGGCCGCACGCGAGGCCGAGGACCGGCGCACCCAGCGCATCGCGCGCCAGAAGGAAGCCCAGGCGTGGCTGCGCGTCATGGCTCGGTGAGCCCCTGGCCCGAGCTCACTTGCAACTGGGCCGGGCCAGCTCCACGCGACGGTTCTTGGCGCGTCCTTCGGGAGACTCGTTGTCCGCCACCGGGTGGCCGCGGCCGTAGCCCTTGGCGGTGAGCCGAGCGGCGGAGATGCCGTGCCCCGCCAGCCAGCTCTTCACGGCCTCGGCACGTGCCTGGGACAGCTTGAGGTTGTAGTCATCACCGCCCACGTTATCCGTGTGCCCCTGCACCTCCACCGCGAGCTGGGCGTTCGTCTGCAGCGCGGCGAGCGCCTTGTTCAGCACCGGCTCGGAGTCAGGCCGCAGGGTGGCCTTGTTGAAGTCGAACGTCACCCCGTAGAGCGCCACGTGACAGTCCTTCTGCAGGGCGGCGGCCAGGTTCGTGGCGCCCACGTCGCCAACCTTCACGGCGATGCCCTCGCCCAGATGGAGGTAGGCCCAGAGGTTCCGGCCATTGCGCGCGTAGTGTGCGGTCAGGGTGGCATCGCTGCCCCGAGACTCATCGAGCACCTGCCACCCCGCCTTCGTGAGCGCGTTGCGATACAGCGTCACGAAGAGCAGCGTCGACATGCGCGGGGGCCTCGAGTACGTCTTGGTCACGCTGCCAGGGGCGACGAGCGTCTGCTCCTCGTCTCCATTGAACAGGACCATGATGGGCCCGGTGTCCTCGCCGCTGGTGTCGCTGAACGTCGAGCCGGGCAGCGGAGTGATGTACGGGAACGGCTCGTTGGCGCCAATCTTCTCGGGCGTGGCGGCCGGCGGCTTCAAGGTGAAGTCGAGCTTGGGCGCGCCCGTCTCGACAAGGTCCAGGTTGACGTCGTTGACGCCGAAGAACGCCAGCTTGCCCCAGGCGTCGATCCCCTGCTTCTGGTAGTGCACGGTGGCATACGCCGGGTTGCTGTCCACCCACTCCCGTACCACCGTCCAGCCCGCGCTCTTGAACGCAGCCCGGAACGGCGCGAGCAGTTGCTCGTGCACGGCGTCCTCGGGAAGTCCGGAGAGGGTCAGGGTGGCGGTGAAGTGCCGCCCTTGCTTCATCTCCCCGGGGCCGTCTTCGTTGATCTGGATCTCCGCCTCACCGTAGTCCTCGACCGCGACGCTGTCGGGAGCCACCTGGGCGTGCGCCGGCAGCTTGACGTAGGTGGGCAGGTTCTCCGCCAGGGCGGGTACGGCGGTGAGCAAACAGCAGATCGCGAGCACAGCGGTGCGCATCAAGTCCTCCCGTTTTCTGCACCCCACTCTATCGCCACCCTGCAGGATGGAAGGTGGGTCAATCCAGCCCAGTCCCTCCAGGAAGTCATAACCCGATGCGTCAGTACGCAACCTGCCCGTGACGCGCTCCACCCCGTGCTCGCTCTCAAGTCCACGAACTTCCAGGGGATACGGCAAGTGGACGGGGGCAGGAAACATTCTGAATAGAATGGACGATAACCCCCATGAATTCACACTCGCGCTGCCTGGGCTCCAGGGCTTCGTCCCGGCCCCAGGCCTGCCACAAGGAGCAAGGTCATGGGCATCTCCAGCGTCGGAAGTGGACCGAGCAACACCACCACCAGCAACGACACCAGCGGCGCTGAAGAGGCCGCCCGTGCAGCAGCCGAAGCCGCGGCCCGTGCGGCAGAGGAGGCTGCGCGTGCGGCCGCCGAGGCCCAGGCCCAAGCCGAGGCCCAGGCACGCAACGCCGACACCTTCCAGGCGCCGCAGAAGCGCAACATGCTCGCCCTGGACGGCGGCACCTCGCAGCAGGCCTTCGCGTCCTCCGGCCAGCCCACCTTCCGCGTGGGCTTCGGCGGAGTGATGCGCGCCAACACCGAGGCGGTTGGCTCGCCGGACACGCAGGCCCGGCAGTACATCGAGTCCCAGTTCCAGCAGAAGCTGGGACGCGAGTGCGGCAACCCGGATGAGATCCTCAGCCAGGCGAAGGCATCTGGTGCCACCTCGCAGGAGGACATCCAGAAGTTCGTGGACAGCATGATCGATGGCAGCCCCGAGAAGTCGGCGCTGAACACAGTCAACAGCACCTTCAAGGAGCTGCTCGGCCGCGAGCTCACCGTGCCCGAGCAGCAGGGCTGGCTGAAGGACTCGGGGCTGCCGGTGGACGGCACCTTCGGGCAGAACTGCCGCTCGACGATCATGGCGTCCGAGGAGTTCCGCATCCAGCACCCGGAGGCCGCCGACACGTCCGGGGCCAAGGGCCAAGCCGCGGTGGACTACATGAAGCAGTTCCTCGGCCAGCGCACCATGGACACGCCGCTCAACGGCTTCCACCGCAACGATCCGGACAACAACTGCGCCAACGCGGTGTCCGCCGCCCTCAAGCAGGCGGGCCTGTACAACCCCAACCCCGGGGACGCGAGCGTCGCAACGCTGAGCAAGGATCTACAGGCGGCCGGCTGGACGGCGGTGGATCCGAAGGACGCGCGCCCCGGTGACGTCATCATCATCAACGGGAGCCAGCACACCGAGCTCGTCGAGAGCAACGTCAACGGCCACCTGCAGTCCATCGGCAGCAACAACGTGGTCGACGGGAACGGCAACGTGCTGGATACCCAGAACGTCTCCGTGGAGAAGAACCCCTGGTTCATGCGAGGCAACAACCAGGTGCTCATCCTCCGCGCGCCCCCGAGCGGAGGCTCGGTGCCGGGCAGCACGGGCAGCACCGGCAGCACGGGCTCGAGCGGGACGGGCAGCACCACTGGCAGCAGCGGGAGCACCTCGAGCAATGTGAGCGCTCCCAGCGCGCAGCTCGCCTACGACGGAGGCAACACGTACAGCGCCGACGTGGCGCAGCTGCAGCACGCGCTGGTGAAGGCCGGCTACATGGACGGCTCGGCGATCTCCGGTGGCGGCGAGGGCTACTACGGCGACAAGACGCGCGCGGCGGTGGCGAAGCTGCAGGCCGACTACGGCATCACCGGTGACAACGGCGAGAACTACGGCCCCCGCACGCAGGCGGCGCTCACCCAGGCGATGGCCAAGGCCACGGGCGGCAGCGGCAGCACGGGCGGCACGGGCAGCACCGGGGGCGTGACGCCTCCCACCGGCTCGCCGGCGCCTGCTGGCAGCTACGAGGCCGCCCTCAAGGCCGCGGTGCAGAACTCGCCCCAGCCGGGCGACAAGAACATGGACACCTACTGGCTCAACTACGTGAAGAACGACGTAGTGCCCAAGCTGGAGGCGGCCGGCGTCAGCCGTGAGGACATCAAGAAGGTGCTCGAGTTCTCCGTCAGCGAGGGCCTCACCCACGTGGGCAACCTCGGCTACAAGCAGGCGGATGGCTCGGCGCAGACGCCCATCAGCGCCAGCAACCTGGGCGACAACCTCCAGGGCGATCGCACCAACTACCAGACGGCCACTCCAGACGGCTTCGCGCCCTACACCCCGCGCTCGGGCAACTGGCAGGTGGGCATCGGCGGCAACCAGGTCTACGACGCCATGGTGGGTAACCCCTCCAGCCTGCAGCGAGCGTTCGAGAAGCTCTACCCGGGCCAGACGCCGCAGCAGGTGGGCCAGCGGATGCTGGAGCTGATGGGTGATAAGTCCAGCACCTTCCCCAACCTGAGCTGGAAGGACCTGAACGGCAACTTCGGCAACGCGAAGTGGGCCTCCATCATCCTCAGGGATCCGGCCATCAGCATCTACCTGCAGACCCAGAACCCGGACGCGCTGCGCGGCCGGCCCGCGGGCGCGAACCTGGTGAACCAGGTGTTCGGCTAGGAGTAGGTGCCGACAACAGAGCCACCGGCGCTCCCGTATTCGGGGAGGCTCAGCTGGTGGCTCCGTGCTTCAACGGCTCGAGGTCAGCCCTTCTCGACCGGCCGGCCCGATTTCTCCCAGCCAGCAATGCCCGCGGGCATGATGAAGACCTTGGTGTAACCCAGCTTGACCGCCGCACGGGCGGCCTCATGGCAGGCCATTCAACGTTCGTTGGCGCAGTAGAAGACGAGCTGCCGGGACTTGTCCGCCGGCAGGTCCGACGCCTGCACCTTGTTGAAGGCCACCCACTTCGCGCCCGGCACGTGGCCCTTCTGCCAGTGCTCCTGCGAGTTGTTGTCGAAGATCGACGCGGTGCCAGACTCGACGAGCTTGGCGACCTCATCAACGGAGAGGCGGCCAAACGACTCTTTCTCGGCAGCTTCAGCCGAGGGCGCCGGGCGATTCTGCGCGTCGTGGCAGCCCCCCGTGACGGCCATGAGCGCGACCAGCGCTCCGGCGGATACAAAAGACCGACGGTTCATATTCATCCTCCAGCGCCACACCGTACCCGACGCACAACGCCGAAAGGAATCCCGCCGGCACCGAGAGGCGCATCCATCGGACGCGAAGGAGCCAGGCTCCCTCGCGTCCTGGACACAGTCATCAGGTGGTGAACGAGGTGCCGCAGCCGCAGGAGGACTTGGCGTTGGGGTTCTCGAACTTGAAGCCCGCGCTCGTCGTCGTGGTGACGTAGTCCACCGTGGTGCCCAGCAGATACTTGCTGCTCAGCGCGTCCGTGGTGATGCGCACGCCATCCTGCTCCCACATGTGGTCGTTCGGCTTGGCCTCCTTCACGAGGTTCAAGTCGTAGCCGAGCCCGCTGCAGCCGGCGGGCACCACGCGGATGGAGAAGAAGTAGCCCTCGAAGCCCTGGGCCTTGATGACCTCCTTCACCTGAAGGACGGCGCGCTCGGTGAGCCGCACCGGGATGTGGGGGGTGGCCTCCCAGGCGGGAGCAGTCGTGGCAGGCGTCTGAGGGATCGTGGTCGTTTCCATGGTGCGTCTGTCTCCTTGCTCGGGCCTTATAACGCCGGCCCCGCCAAAATCCATCGGCGCTGCCTGCCAGGCAAGGGGCGGGCCGATTCCCCCCTGGTTCCCCGCCCCTTGTTCCCGGGAGTCAACACCTGGGCGGAGCCTGGATTATACCCTGGCCTACACATCATGCCTGTCCCGGAAATCTCTCCCGACGAGCTCGCCGCGCTGCTCGCGGGTCCTGCCGAGGCCCGCCCCGCCCTGCTCGACGTGCGCTTCCCTGACGAGCACGCCTGGGTGGCGCTGCCGGGCTCGGTGCTCATCCCCCTGCCAGAGCTGGAAGAACGCGCCGAGGAGCTGGAGCCCCTCCGAGGCCGTCCCGTCGTCGTCTACTGCCACCACGGCGTCCGCAGCCTGCACGGCGCGGCGTACCTGCGCGCGCTCGGCCTCGAGGCGGTGTCGCTCCAGGGCGGCATCGATCTCTACGCGCTGACGGTGGATCCGAAGCTGCCACGCTACTGACGCGGCTACTGCCCCAGCTCCTTGGAGACATCCACCTGGGACTCGGTGGTGTCCCGGGCCTTCACGGTGACCTCGAACTGGACGGGCGCCTTGAGCTGATCGCCGCGCAATTCCAGCTGGTGCGTACCCTCCATGAGCTCCAGCTTCGCTCCCGGCAGGTACATGCCCAGCTCCTGGCCCTCGCGGACGATCTTGAGCTGGCCCACACTCTTCGGAGACACCTTGAGCCGGACGTAGCCCATCCGGAACTCGCGCTTGATGATCTTCGTCTCGCCGGGCTCGCCGAAGCGCAGCGCCTCCTCTTCCTCGGCGTAGATGCCCTGCTCCTTGTTCTCCAGGATCAAGGTGTCCTGGATGTGCGCGCCCGGGGCCCCCTTGATGGGCGTCATGCCCAAGTCGGTGAAGGGCTCGGGGCTGCCGCACTTGTCGCTGTGCCGCACCTTCACCGTCACCTTCGGGTTGGTGTCCACCGAGACGAAGACGCCCTGGCCGTCAATGGGCTTCCTCATCAGCTTGGGCCAGAACACGACGATCAGGGTCGCCACCGCCACGGCGACGAGCCCCAGGAGGACCTTCTTGAAGAGGTCCGCCTTGTTGATCGGCGCGCGGACGCGCGGCGGGGGCTCGGGCTTTCGCTCCGAGACGTCATCGTCGTCGTCCTCGCGCTGCCGCTGCTGCGGCACCATCCGCGAGGGGGACGGTCCCTTCACGTCCACGCGGCTGGAGGTGCGCCTGCGAGGAACAGGCGCCGGCTCGGGCTCGGCCCCCTGTTGGACCCGGCTCACGTGCCCCGTGCGACGCCGCGACGGAGGCGGCACCGTCTCGTCCGGACCGGACTCACGGGCTGAGGGCGGCAGCCGGGTGCGCTCGGGGTCAGCGTAGGGATCCTCTTCGGAACGCGACCGCGCCTCGAGCGCAAGGGCGCTCGTGCGCGATGCCCGGGCCCGCGTCAGAGAAGGAGGCTCATCCTCCACCTCGAGCTGCCGAGAGGCCGACCGCCTCTGCGGAGGCTCGGGCGGCGGCTCCTCCGGGTAGTCCTCCTCGGGCTCGGGCTCGGGCTCCGGAGCCCGGCGCATGTCCCCGCGCGAGTTGCTGCGCGCGATGGCCGTGTTCCCGGCGGAATTGGTGGCACGACGCGACTCACCCGTGCGGCGGCGCGCTACCTGGGTTCCCCCGGCGGGCGCCGCGTACTCCTCCATCTCCTCGGCCAGCGAGAGGGGCTTGCCCGAATCGCGCGCCTTGACGGCCGCGCGCATGGCGGTGGAGGTCGCCTTGCGCTCGTTGCGCTGGGAGATCTCTCCCGGAGGCGCCTCCCACTGCATGTCCACCGCGGGCGCGGGGCCCCGCCCACCGCTCTCGGCGGGAGGCGGCGGCGAGGAGTTGCCCGAGTGGGCGCCATCCTCGGTGTTGGGCTGGAGGTTGCCGGTCTTCTTCTCCTCGGCGAGCCGATCCGAGAAGAGCGTCTCCATCAGCTCGGAGATCTGCACCGAGCTGGCCACCCACCGCTGGGCGACGAGCGTCTCCTCGAGGGCGACCTGGAACTGGCGCGCGTCGCGGTAGCGATCATCCGCGGCCTTGGCCAGCGCGCTCATCACCACCGAGTCCAGCTCCGAGGGCACATCCGCCACCTCGGAGGGAGTCTGGATGGCGCACTCGAGCGCGGCCTGGAGCGTGGCCAGCTCCGAGTCCCGCTTGAGCGGGCGCACGCCGGTGAGCAGTTCGTAGAGCACCAGGCCGATGGCGAAGATGTCCGCGCGGTGATCCAGCGCCTTGCCCGCGGCCTGCTCCGGGGCCATGTAGGCGAACTTGCCCTTGATGGCGCCGGACTTGGTCAGGCCCACCTGGTCGGCCGCCTTGGCGATGCCGAAGTCCACCAGCTTCACCGAGCCGTCGAAGCTGATCAGGATGTTCTGCGGAGAGATGTCGCGGTGGACCACCTTCAGCGGCTTGCCGTTGGCGTCCACACGGGTGTGCGCGTAGTACAGGCCCTCGCACGCGCTGGCGACGATGCGGATGGCCAGCGGCCGGGCAATCCACTGCCCCGCGCTCCAGGCCTTGCGCATCACCCGGCCCAGGTCCTCGCCGTGGATGAACTCCATGGCGATGTAGTAGGTGCCGTTGGCCTCGCCGAACTCGTAGACCTGGGCGATGTTCGGGTGGTTGAAGTTCGCGGCGATGAGCGCCTCGTTGCGGAACATCTCCACGAACTCGCGGTCCTCCGCCAGGTGCGGAAGGATGCGCTTGACGACCACGCTCTTGGCGAAGCCCTCGATTCCGGACTGGCGCGCAAGCCAGACTTCGGCCATGCCGCCCGTGGCGAGCTTCTTCAGAAGCTGGTATTTGCCGAAGGGCTGGGCGTTGGGGTTCGGAGGCGTCATCCCGGGACAGACGCCGGGGGGAGCATGCTCAAGTGGGAGGCGTCAGTACAAACCATCTTAGGCGACGGACCGCGCCATGGCAAAGCCGTCTCGGCGCCCTCTGGAAGCTTTCTCTGTGCGTCAGCCTGCTCGCCGGGGTGACGGGCACCGCCAAGGAGGATCCGCTCTCCCGCCAGCCGGATCGGATCCAGGTGGAGCGGCGCAACAACGTGCTGGAGCTCTCCTGGTCCGACACCGAGGAGCGGCTCCAGGGCAGCATCCAGCCCGACGTGCCGCATGACGGAGAGCCTCTCAAAGTCCTCTTGAATGTCGGCAGCTTCGCGGGCGAGGCCTTCGATGGCCCCCTCACCCTCACCCTGCGGCGGGCCGGAGCCACGAACGGGCAGACGGTGACGGTGAAGCGGGCCCAGGGCGCGGTGAACTGGCGCGCCGAGTTCACCCCGGACACGACGGGGCCTTACCAGTTGGATGTGAGCTTCCGGACCACCCACCTCAAGGTGCTCCACGCGGACTTCGAGGTCATCTCCCCTCCCGTGCCTCGCATCTTCCTGTGGGCAATGGTGGGCCTGTTCGCCACGCTGGCGCTGGCCTACGGAATTCGGAGCCTCGTGCGGAAGGAGCCCTCCTCCGACCCCGGGCCCGAGAAGCCGTCCACGCTGTAACGCTGTAAGAAGCTCCGCCTCCCGGTAAGGAACATTCGTTCCCACAGAGGGAAAGAAACGTCTCGGAGACGGCTGCTTCGAGCGGGTTGCTCCCTCGGCGCGTGCTGTGGCCGACAGTGCGCTCCCGGGCATCCACGTTGCAGAACCCCCTCGCGGGCTGCGGCGTGGAGGCTGGGCATGGTGGGGTGGCGAGGGTGGGAGTGGAGCTGGCGGGGCCTCCTCGCCGCGGTCCTTTTGAGCGGTCCGGCGCTGGCGCAGGAGCAGGTGGCCGAGGCGCAGCCGGTCTCGCCCGAAGCGCCCGAGGGGGTCTCTACGGACGTGCCGGCCCCGAAGAAGGCCAAGAAGCCGAAGACCGAGCCGCTGGGAGAGAACCCGGATGCGGCGGATGACAGCAAGGACGAGCGCACGTTGCGGGTGTTCGGGCGCGTCTTCGCTCGGGCCAGCGCGGACCAGCGGGATGAGTACTCGCGCTCGCTGTCGCTGCCGTCGGCGCGGGTGGGCGTGAACGCCGGGTTCGAGAACATCGAGGCGGAGGTGAGCGCGGATCTGTCCTCGAAGTCGCTCCTCAAGGACGCGTTCGTGCGGATCGCCGACGGGCACAAGCGCCTGCGCCTCTACGCGGGCCAGTTCAAGGCGCCCTTCCTGGCGCGCGAGCTGGAGTCCACGTGGGACCTGCCGCTGATGGACCGGGGGCTGGTGGTGGGCTACCTGAAGGACACGAACCAGCTCGGCGGCCGGCGCATGGGGCTGATGGGCGAGGTGCGGCTCAAGGAGGCATGGAACCTGAAGTTCTCCGGGGGCCTGTTCCAGGGCGCCAAGGACGAGACGGGCCAGCACACCAGCGAGGACGCCTCGGCGCGCGTCACGGTGCGCCCCTTCAAGGCGCTCACCGTGGGCGCCAGCAGCTACCTGACGCAGGTGATGGCGGGCACGAAGCAGTACGCGGTGGCCACGGACGGGACGCTGCACCTGGGCGCGCTGGCGCTGTCGGGCGAGGCCGTCACCGGGCGGCTGGGGCTGGGCCCCTTCACCGCGCAGCTCGGGCTGATCAGCTACCTGCTGCCGCTCACCCACGACTGGGCGCTCCAGCCGCTCGCCGGAGCCGAGGCGCTGCAGCTGCACGGGGACGTGGTGGGGCGTGGCTGGGCCACGGTGGGGGGCGCGAACCTCCTGTTCTCGGACGCCTTCAAGGCGCAGCTCCAGGCCGAGCACGCGCTGCGTCCAGGGGATGAGGCGCCAGGGACCGAGTACTCGCTGCAGCTCGCCATGCGCTTCTAGGCCCGGAGACCCGACGATGCTCTCGTTCGCCGAAGGGGAAGTCACCAAGCTTCGCCGTGAGTTCAAGCTCATCCTGGACACGGAGGCCCTGTCGGAGCTGTGCGCGCGGCTGTCCGGGGAGCTGGGCGGCTACCTGCCTCCGCCCACGCGGATCGTCTCCGTGTACTTCGACAAGCCGGGCCTCCCGCTGGCCCAGCGCGCCGTGCGCACGCCGGAGGACTGCCTCAAGGTGCGCACCAAGGAGTACTCGCCGGACATTGGCGCGGGCGGGGTGCAGCGCGTGGTGCTGGAGGTGAAGCGCGAGCGCCACGGCGTGACGCAGAAGCGCCGGGTGTGGGTGCCCCGGGCGCAGCTCCAGAATGTGATCCACCGGAGCGCGGGCCTGCTGCCGCTGATCGCCGGAGGCCGGCTGATCCCCGTGCTGGGGGTGACGTACCGGCGCCACGTGTACCAGGCCACGCAGGCCTGGCGGGTGACGGTGGATCGGGACATTGGCTTCCACCATGTCACTCCGCAGCTGGCGCTGTCGGGGGAGACGCTCACCGCGGAGCGGCTGGGTCCCCCGCTGTTCATGGATCGCCGCGTGGTGGTCGAGGTGAAGCACCTGGGCGAGGAGCTGCCGGCGTGGCTGGCGGCGCTCCACCCGGGCAGCAGGAGGCCGGCGTACAGCAAGTTCGCCGAGGGGATGGCGAGGGTTCACGCCTTCGCCGTGGATGGGGTTCTGGGGGGTTAGGGCGTGTTCATCGACTTCGAAGGCATCGACGGCAGCGGCAAGACGACACTCTCCAACCTGCTGGCGGGACGGCTGCGCAGGCTGGGTTACAAGGTGGCTCACGCACGCGAGGGAGGCGAGCTGCAAGCACCCACCGCGCGGCGCATCCGGGAGCTGACGCGCGACTCGCGGCTCCTGGAGATGAGCGCGCGCACCGAGTTCTTCCTCAACGTGGCGCGGGACGCGCAGCAGCTCGAGGAGATCATCGCTCCGGCGCTGGCTCGTGGCGAGGTGTGCATCAGTGATCGCTATCTGTACTCGCAGCTCGCGCTGAGCGGCGGCGGGCGTGGCCTGCCCCTGGTGGAGCTGGAGCCCGCGTGCGCCCTGGCCTCGCACGGCATCTGGCCGGATCTGGTGGTGCTGGTGGACGTGGAGCCGGATCTGGCGCGGCTGCGCAAGCGGCTGGGCAAGCTGAAGGAGGGCCGCGGCTCGGAGGGCGACAGCCGCAAGGGGCTGGCGGGCGCGGGGCTCGCGGTGCGGGTGCGCGAGGCGTTCCTGGCCATGGCTCGCAAGGATCCGGCTCGCTGGCTGATCATCGAGAACAATGATCAGCCGCTGTGGGTGCTCGAGCAGCGCATCGTGGACGCGGTGCTGGCGCGGCTGCAGGGGCGCGATCCCGAGGTCCAGCGCATCATCCCCCCGAGCCCCTTGACGGCCTCGGGGCCGGTGACGGTGGACAGCGTGGAGGAGCGCTTCGTCCAGGCGCTGGACTCGCTGGAGGCGCGGGAGCCGAGCCTCGCGGTGTGGATGCTGAACGGACTGCCGGGGCTGGCGGCGCACCAGCGGCGGCTGGCGGCCGTGGAGCGCTTCCCGGGGTTGGCCGTGCGCAGCCTCATGGGGCTGGAGGACGAGGCCTCCTGGTCGCTGCGCGAGCTGCTGACGAAGGTGGTGCCGGCGGACGTGGCCGCGAGCCTCGGAGTGAGCCAGGCGCCCAGGGCCATGGCGCTGCGCGCGCAGTTGTACTCCCTGGCCCCCGCGGAGGTGGTGGAGGGGCTCCAGGGCAACGACAGCCCCGAGGCCTGGGCTCTGCGTGAACAGGCCCTGCGGGACAGGCACCTGGCGAGCGTGCTGCTGGGCCTCACGGGCGTGGACGGAGACACGGCCTGGTCCGTGCGCGAGCTGGGCGTTCAACAGAAGCTGTACTCCGAGGTGGCGCGCAGCCTCACGGGCCTGAGCGGAGCGCGCGTGGACGCGCTGCGCGAGGCGCTCCTGAAGCATGATCGGCTCGGGGTGCTGCGCAGCGTCACCGGCCAGGACTCGCCCTTCGCCAACGGCCTGCGCGAGCAGCTCGCGGACAAGGCGCTCAAGCTGGTGCTCCGCTCGCTCACGGGCCTCGCCACGGACGAGGCCCACTCGCTGCGCGAGCGCGGCGCGCCTCTGACGAAGGAGGCCATCGACTCGCTCGACGGGCTGGATGATCCACGCGCGTGGCAGCTGCGCGAGACCTACGCGGAGCACTGGCCGGCCACCGTGCTGTCCTCGCTCAAGGGACTGCCGCTGACGGAGCGCGCGGAGGCGTTGATCACTCGCATCCTGAGTGCGGCCCCCGGGCGGCTCCCACTGCTGCGCAACGCCTACGCCGCCATCTTCGCGGCTCACGAGGCGCTGCCTGGGCGGGTCACCCGCCCGGCTGTCAGCGCCGAGTCACACCCCAGCCTCTAGGAGCGCACGCCATGGAGACCACCTTCACGGAGTTCTTCACCGAGCTGGACACGGAGCTGGCCCCGCTGCACATGGGCGTCATCGTGCTGCGGCTGCTCGCGGCGGTGTTCGTGGGCGCGGCGCTGTCGCTGAGGCCCTGGCGGCCGCTGATGCACCGGCCGCTGCCCAAGACGGAGATGATCCACGCCCAGGTGCTGCTGTGCACCGCTGCCGCCGTCATGAGCGCCGTCATCGGCAACAGCGTGGCCAAGGCGTTTGGGCTGGTGGGCCTGGGCGGCTTCGTGCGCTTCCGCTCCGGACTCAAGGATCCGCGGGACGCGGCGATCTTCTTCCTGATGATCGGCCTGGGCATGGCGTGCGGCCGCGGCAACCTGGGGCTGGCCCTGATCGGCGTGGCGTTCATCTCGGCGCTGCTGCTGGTGCTGGATCTCACCAGCTCGGAGGAGAAGGGCCCCAAGCAGCGCGTGGTGCTGTCTGCGCAGGCGGATGATCTGGTGTCCGCGGAGGCCTCGCTGCGCAAGGCGCTGGGGGAGCGCAACGTGCTGGTGAAGGGCTGCGCGCTCGACTTCACCGGGCGCCGGCTGGAGCTGGAAGTGGAAGAGAAGGATCCGGGCGCTCTCGTCGCGGCGCTGAGCCGAGCGGAGGGCACGCCCCTGCGGGGGCTGAGGTGGACGGCGGTGAGCCCCAAGGGAGCACGGGAGGAGCTGGTATGAAACGGGCAGTCGTGGCCGCGCTGGCGGCCGTGGTGTGGCTGGGGGGATGTGGCGGCGGGGGGAGCTTGCCCACGGGCAAAGGCGGATCGGACGCGGCGAACCCGCAGCTGCCGGATGCGCCCTCGCAGCCGTCGGATCCCAAGCCGGACGCGGCGCCGAGCCTGTGGCCGCTCACGGCCGGCTCGAAGTGGACCTACCGCATCACGGATCCGTCGAAGGGAGTGTTCGACAAGCACGTGGAGGTGCTCGGCTTGCAGACGGTGCCGGACACGACCATGACGGCCACCGCGGTGCGCAGCGTGCAGCCGTACCTGGAGGAGCTGTCCTGGCAGATCGAGCTCCAGAGCGGTGTGGTGGTGCGCCTGCGAGAGGAGGATCGCAAGGACGGCGCGGTGGTGCGGGTGACGACGTGGGCTCCAGCGACCGTGAAGTCTCTGGCGCAGCTCGAGCCCGAGGGCTGGAGCTACTCGTCCTCCATCCGCGAGACGGTGCGGCAGGACGACGGCAGCGTGGATGAGAAGGATCAGACCTACGTGTGGCGCGTGCTCTCGGTGAACGAGACCGTCGTCGTCCCGGCCGGCACCTTCACCAACGCCATCAAGATCCAGCGGGATCGGCCCGACAAGAGTGGCAAGGAGCGCACCTACTGGCTCGTGCCCGGCGTTGGGAAGGTGAAGGAGGATGGCGAGCGGCTCGAGGAGCTCTCCGCCTACGACGTGAAGAAGTAGCCCGAGCGGGAGGCGCCCTCGCGCGGGAGCGCCCCTCTGCCTGCATGCCCAGCGGGGCCTCGATGGATGGAGGTCCCGCCGTGAACCGTTAAGCCCTTCGACCCCGGAATCCATGGGGCCGGAGGGCTGCATGCATTTTTCAAAGGTACCTGCGCTCGGCGCTCTGGCCGTGGCTCTCACGCTGACGGCGGGCGTCTCCCAGGCAGCCCTCACCCGCGCTCCCTACTTGCAGCGCGTGGGGCCGAACATGGCCCTGGTCGCCTTCCGGCTGGACGCCAACTGCACCCCCGAGGTGCACTACGGCACCCAGGGAGCCACGAACCAGGTCGCCCGCTCGGCGGACAGCGGCCGGATCCAGGCCGTGACACTCAAGGGCCTGACCCCGGGTACCGACTACACCTATGAGGTGCTGGCCTGTGGCGCTCGCACGCCCACCGAGCGCTTCACCACCGCCCCCGTTCCCGGCACGCGCCACGTGCACTTCGCGGCCGTGGGGGACTTCGGCACGGGCGGAACAGACGAGCGGCAGGTGGCCGCCAGCATGCTCTCCAGCAAGCTGAGGCCGGACCTGTTCCTCGCGCTCGGAGACAACGCCTACGAGTCCGGCACCGAGGCGGAGATCCAGAACAACCTCTTCGCCCCGCTGGCGGCGGTGCTCTCCGAGGTCCCCTTCTTCCCGGTGCCGGGCAACCACGAGTACGTCACCAACCAGGCCCAGCCGTACCTGGATAACTTCTACCTGCCCACCAGCTCCAGCGGCAGCCAGCGCTACTACTCCTTCGACTGGGGCAATGTGCACTTCGTGGGACTGGACTCGAACTGCGCCGTCGGGCTGGCCTCGAAGGATCGCTGCACCATGGAGGCGCAGCGGGCGTGGCTGGAGCAGGACCTGGCCGCGAGCAAGGCGGACTGGAAGATCGTCTACTTCCACCACCCGCCCTGGTCGAGCGGCGCGCACGGCTCGCAGCTCGTGATGCGCCACCAGTTTGGCCCTCTCTTCGAGAAGTATGGGGTGGATCTCGTCCTCACCGGGCATGACCACAACTACGAGCGCAGCCGGCCCATGCTCGGCGACGACGTGGCGCCCTCGGGCAAGCGGGGCATCACCTATCTGGTGGTCGGCGGCGGCGGCGCGACCCTGCGGCCCTTCGACGGCGCGGCCCCTGCGTGGAGTGTCCTCCGCAACGCCACGGATCATGGCTACCTGGATGTCGACGTCACCGAGGGCACCCTCACCGCGAAGGTGCTGACGCCCGCGGGCAAGCTGATCGACTCCTTCAACCTGACGAAGCAGCTCGGGCCCGCGCCGCAGCCCTCGCCGGGCACCAGCGAGACGCCCACCGAGCCAGTGCCCCAGCCCCCAGTGGCTCAGGCGCCTGGGACTGAGACCCCGGGGACGCTCCAGCCCCCGGCGGAGACTCCCAGCACCCCGGGAGACTCCACCGGGCTGCCGGGAGACGCGCCCTCCAGCGCGGGGTGTTCGACGTTCCCCTCCGAGATCTTTCTCCCGCTCGCCGCGCTCTCGCTGGCCGAGTTCCTGCGGCGCCGTCGGGACTGAGCCCTCACATCATGGCGAGTGCGGCTCCTCTCTCATTGATTCTGGGACGAACCCGAGAGGCAAGCCGGGCAGAGGAATGAACTATCTGGGTCTGGATCAGACGACTCAGTGTGAGTCCAAACACCAGGGCGGTGGATCTGCGAAAGGGATTGTCCTTCATTTGCCGTCTCCGTGACTGTTCGCGGCTCAAGGCCGGGAATGCACGGTAGGCAACGGGAGGACAGTGAGGCTGTACTGCCCGAGACGTACAGAGACCTCACCCTGGCCCTTCTCCGCGCTTGCCACCGGGCTGCCGGGATGCGATGGGCGCCTGTACCGCAGGTTCCCCTCCCTCCCGGGGCCCTGGAGCCCGCCATGAAAAGATCCCACCGTCCGGCCTCGAAGAAGTCGTCCTCCCAGAAGCCCTCACGCCCCCGGGGCCCGAAGGCCCCCGCCGAGAAGGCCTCTCGCAACACGCCCAAGTCCCACGGCACACGCCCGCTGCGCGAGGATCTCGTCCTCCAGGCCAGCCTCGAGGCCTACGGCCTGGTGCGCCACGAAGGCCGCCTGTCGGATCGAGCGCTCGACTTCACCCTGCGGCGCAAGGCCCACCTGTACTCGACCGAGCGCCGTGCCGTCTCCGAGCGCGTCTATGCGCTGCTGCGCCGCCAGCGCACGGTGGACCACCTGCTGGCTCACGCGCGCCCCGGCTTCGAGCAGCTACAGACCACCCGCCAGGACGTGCTGCGCCTGGCCGCCTCCCGCGTCCTCCACGGCGAGGCCCCGCCCACGGTGGCGAAGGACTCCTCGCTGACGGGAGTGGATGCCGCCGCACTGGACGCGCTCCCGGATGCCGCCGCCGCGCTGGATTCACTGCCCGCGCGCCAGCGCTTCCCCATCGCCGCCTCCCTGCCTGACTTCCTGGCCGAGAAGTTCCGGGAGACGTTCGGAGAGGACGCCGAGCGCGCCGCCGAGGCGATGAACGAGCGCGCTCCCCTCACCGCACGCGCCAACCTGCTCAAGACCGACCGCGACAGCCTGCTCCAGCGCCTGAAGGCCGAAGGCGTCGAGAGCCAGCCCACGCCCCTGTCGCCCATGGGGCTGTGGCTGGAGACGCGCATCAACGCCTTCGCGCTCGAGAGCTTCCGCGAGGGCCTCTTCGAGCTGCAGGACGAGGGCAGCCAGATCCTGGGCATGCTGGTGGACGCCCCGCCCACGCGGGTGGTGGACGCGTGCGCGGGCGCCGGAGGCAAGACGCTGCAGCTCGCCGCGCAGATGAAGAACCGGGGCGATCTGCACGCGCTGGACGTGGATGAAGGCCGCATCGACGAGCTGCGCAAGCGCGCCCGCCGCGACGGCGTCCACAATGTCCGCACCCAGGTCATCCCCGCCGAAGGCCCCTCCGTGGACGAGGCGCTCGCGCCCCTGAAGGACAAGGCGGATCGGGTGCTGGTGGACGCGCCCTGCAGCGGCACCGGCACCTACCGCCGCAAGCCGGACGCGCGCTACCGCCTCAACCCCGAGGATCTGGCCCACCACGTGGCGCGGCAGAAGACGCTGCTGGAGCGCTTCTCCACGCTGGTGAAGCCGGGTGGCCGGCTCATCTACGGCACGTGCAGCGTCCTCCGAGAGGAGAACGAGGCCGTGGTGGAGGACTTCCTCTCCCGCCACCCGGACTTCTCGGTGCGCCCGGTGACGGAGCAGCTGGGGCCGGAGCTGGGAGCCCAGGTGAGCCGCGGCCCCTTCCTGCGGCTGGCGCCTCATACACATGGAACGGATGGGTTCTTCGGCGCGATCCTGGTCCGGGCAAAGTAAACTCTAGGAATCTGATCCTCACGGAGCGCCTCGGCAATGCCGGAAGCAGTCCACTATCGCGTCTCGATGCCCCGCCCGCACTCGCACCTGTTCGAGGTGGAGGCCACCTTCCCCGCGGCCCCCGAGGTGCTCGACGCAGTCCTGCCCGTGTGGACGCCGGGCAGCTATCTCGTGCGCGAGTATGCGCGCCACATCCAGGACGTGACGGCGGTGGGCCCGAGCGGCGAGACGCTCCCGGTCCAGCGCACGGACAAGCGCTCGTTCCGCGTGCACGCCGACGGTAAGGCCGTGACGCTGCGCTACCGCGTCTACGCGAACGAGCTGACGGTGCGTACCAGCCACCTGGATGGCTCGCACGGCTACTTCAACGGCGCCACCCTCTTCCTCTACACGGAGGCCACGCGCCACCGCGAGCACCGCGTCACCGTGGTGGCTCCGGAGGGCTGGCGGACGTTCACCGCGCTGGAGCAACAGGGCGGCACCTTCCTGGCGCCGGACTACGACACGCTGGTGGACAGCCCCTTCGAGCTCGGCCCCCACACTCCGCTGTCCTTCGTGGCCGCGGGCGTGCCGCACGAGGTGGTCATCTGGGGCGACACGGTGCCGGACGCGGACAGGCTGACCGCGGATCTCCAGCGCATCTGCGAGGCGGAGGCGCGGCTGTTCGGCGGGCTCCCCCTGAAGCGCTACCTGTTCCTGGTGTACCTGGCGGACAAGGGGCGCGGAGGGCTGGAGCACCAGGCCTCCACGGCGCTGCTGTTCCCGCGCTCGGCGCTGCACGGCAGCCGGGGCTGGGAGGACTTCCTCACGCTGGCCGCGCACGAGTACTTCCACCTGTGGAACGTCAAGCGCATCAAGCCTCGAGCGCTGGTGCCGTTCGACTATTCGCAGGAGAACTACACCACGCTGCTCTGGGCCTTCGAGGGGATGACGTCGTACTACGACAACCTCTTCGTGCGCCGGGCGGGGCTCATGTCCGCCCAGCGCTACCTCACGCGCCTGGGCGAGACACTCACCATGCTGCACGGCACTCCGGGCCGCCGGGTGCAGACGCTGGCGGACGCGTCGCTGATGAGCTGGATCAAGCACTACCGGCCGGACGAGAACTCGGCCAACAGCGCCATCTCCTACTACCTCAAGGGCGAGGTGGTGTGCGCGCTGCTGGACCTGGAGATCCGCCACGCCACCGAGAACACGCGGGGCCTGGACGACGTGCTGCGCCTGCTCTGGCAGCGCTACGGGGATGGCTCGGGAGTGCCGGAGGACGGAGTCGAGGCCGCCGTCGCGGAGGTGGCGGGCAAGGACCTGAAGCCCTTCTTCGATCGGGCGGTGCGCTCCACGGAGGAGCTGGACTACTCCAGCTTCTCGCACGTGGGCCTCGAGGTGGGCTTCCGGGTGCGCGAGTTCAGCAGCGACAAGGGCGGCACGCCTCCGCCCGCGCGCAAGAGCGGTGAGAAGCCCAAGGGCTGGCTGGGTGTGTCGCTCAAGGGCAGCGCCACGGTGGCCACGGTGACGGACGGCTCGCCGGCGATGGAGGCCGGGCTCTACCCCGAGGACGAGGTGGTGGCGCTGGACGGCTACAAGGTGGATGGAGCGGGGCTGGTGGGCCGGTGCGAGGACAAGCGCCCCGGGGAGACAGTGCGGCTCACGGTGTTCCGCCGGGACAAGCTGATGGAAATCCCCGTGGTTCTGGGCCTGAAGCCGGCGGACGCGCTCTATCTCACCCGGGTGGACAAGCCCACCGAGGCACAGAAGGCCGCCTTCCAGGCCTGGCTGGGTGCCGCCTGGGACGAGGCGGTGGGTTAAGCTCCTGGGCATGAGGGGCTCCTTGGAGAAGGCCATACCCGCGCCCTGCCAGCGTCACCCCACGGTCATGGCGGGCTGGAGCTGTGACAACTGCCAGGCCACGCTGTGCCCGGACTGCGTGGCCGTGCGCCGCTCGCTGGCCACCGAGTACCTCTCCTGCGGCCTGTGCCAGGGCCGGGTGCTGCCCATCCTCGTCCACCGCTCGCGGAGCCCACTCGCCGAGCGGCTATGGGGGATCTGGCGCTATCCGTTCACCCTGTCCGGGCTCGCGGTGCTGCTCGGGCTCAGCTTCCTGCTCATGGTGTTGCGCTGGGCCGCCGAGTCCACGTTCCTGCTGCTCAAGTTCCTGCCCACGGTGATCGGGCTGGGCGTGTTCTGGGGCGCCTTCTTTCACATCATCCGCTCCACGGCTCGAGGCGAGCGCGAGCTGGACACGCCGGACTACTCGGAGTTCTTCTCCGACTGCGTGAGGCCTGCCTTGCGCGGCCTCGTGGGCACGTCGCTGCTGTGGGGGCCCGGCCTGCTCTACCTGCTCTTCATCAAGCGGTGGGACGTGAGCAAGCCGATGAACGAGCTGCTGTCGTCGCCCGCCTTCTACATCACCGGCGGGCTGCCCGAGCTCGACTGGAGCCAGGTGGTGGGAGATCCCATCCTCTGGCTGATCGTCCTGGCCGGAGCGGCCTGGCTGCCCGGGGTGCTGTTGATCGCGGCGGCGGAGCAGAGCGTGCTGACGATGCTCAACCCGCTGGCGGTCGTCGCCACCGTTCGCCGGCTGGGCCGGGACTACACGCGCACGCTGGCCGCGCTGGCAGGACTCACCGTGGCGCTCCTGCTGGGACGCCTGGTGGCCGCGGGCATCCACTGGCTGGATCTGCCGCTGCTCTCGCGCTGGGCGGCGGAGCTGGTCACCTGCATCGCGCCCTTCCTCATGGCGCGCGTGCTCGGGCTGCTCCTGTACAGCCGCGGAGATGAGCTCGGGTATGGCTCGCCCTCGGAATACCTGGAGCCCATTCTGGGAGACACCCGGCCGCGCGTGGAGGCCCCTCCCCTGCGCGTCGAGCCGGTGGTCCCAGCGGAGCCCCCCACAGCCGCGCCCCCCGCCCTCACCGACACGCTGTCGGCGCTGGTCCAGGCGGTAGAGGCTCAAGATGCGGGCAAGGCCCTGCCCCTGTATGCCGAGCTCCGGGAGCCTCGCTCCCTCAAGCAAGTGGAGTCGGCCCACCACCTCTTCGTGGGCCAGGCGGCCGCGGCGCAGGGACAGTACGCGCTGGCGGTGAAGGCGCTGGAGACGGCGGCGGACGTGGAGCCGGACGGGCCGTCGGCCTCGCGAGCCCTGGTGTTGCTGGCCCGCGTCTACGCCGAGCGCATGAAGGATCCCGAGCGCGCCCAGAGCATCTACCGCTACGTCGTTCACCGGTATCCGAACACGGACGCCTCTCGGTTCGCGCTGGCACACCTTTCGCCAACTTCCTGACGGTGCGTGTTGCCGCAACGAGGGGCCGGCACCACTTTCGGAGCCATGTCTCGGTTGCGAATCCTCTCGGTGCTGCTGGGCCTCGCTTGTCTGCCGGCCTGTGACAACAGGCCCGTGGTGAACAGAGGCGAGGACACGTGCACAGCGGAGCTGGTGTCGTTGAAGGTGGAGGTAGTCACGGCGGAGGGGGTCCGGGTGAAGGGGGCCACCGTCACCGCCGTGAATGAGGAGTCCCACGAGAGCATTACCGGCGTGACGAACGAGACGGGCGTCAGCAGGGCGGTGAACGAGTCGCTCGCCCCCGGTGTCACGCGCTTGACGGCCGTGGCGGGCTCGAAGGTGTCCCAGGACACCGAGGTCCAGTGGGACTGCGACGGCTGTCACTGTGAGCCCATTCCCGACTCGGTGACGTTGGAGCTCAACCCATAGCGTCCACGACCTGTGGGGTAGGCACGCTGGCAGGCACCCGAACTCGGCGGTTGTCCCGCGATCCGCAGGCCGCTAGCCTTCGGGGGACATGCCGAGCCTGGAAGAGCTGCTCCAAACACCCCTTGCGGAGCTGACCGAGCGCTTCGTCGAGCGCGCCCAACCCGTGCCTCGCGGCCTGTTGGAGGCGCTGGACGCGGACGGCCGGCAAGGGGCTCGCATGCTCGCTCGCCGCATCCGGGCCCGGCAGGAGAAGAACCGCTCCGAGGGGCAACGGCTGCGCCACCTGCTGCGCTACGAGGTGGAGCTGTGGACGCAGGGTATGGAGCGCGTGGCCGGAGTGGACGAGGCAGGGATGGCTCCCCTGGCTGGCCCCGTGGTGGCCGCGGCGGCCATCCTGCCGAAGAACTACCGGCTCAAGGGGTTGGACGACTCGAAGAAGATCCTGGATGAGGAGCGCCGGGAGGAACTGGCCGTAGCCCTCAAGCGGGACGCGGTGGCCTGGGCGGTGGGCGTGGCGGAGGTCGAGGAGATCGATCGCATCAACATCTACCACGCGGGGTTGCTGGCCATGCGGCGGGCGGTGCAGGCGCTGACGCTGGTGCCGGAGTACGCGCTGGTGGACGCGCGCACCATCCCCGAGTGCCCCTGCCCGCAGAAGGGCATCATCCACGGGGATGCACTGTCGATGAGCATCGCGGCGGCGTCGATCCTCGCGAAGACGACGCGGGATCGGATGATGGCGGTGTTGGACGCGCAGTACCCGGGCTATGGGCTGGCCTCGCACAAGGGCTACCCGACGCCGCAGCACTTCCAGGCGCTCAAGGAGAAGGGCGTGTTGCCGATCCACCGAAGGAGCTTCGGGCCGGTGCGAGAGGCGCTCGGGCTGGAGCCCGTGCAGGAGGATCTGTTCCCCCCTTCTCCGCCTGATCCTTCGCGGTCGTGAGCGCCGATCGCGATATTGACGAGTGGCTGGCAGAGCGAGGCATCACGCCTCTGGACTCCCGTACGCGGGCCCGGGCGGCGCTGGAAGAAGCGAAGATCATCAACCCGAAGAAGGCTCGCATGAGCGAGCAGAAGCTGGAGCGCGCGGAGGCGGTGCTGGCCGAGCGCTTCTTCCGGGTCTGCAGCGCTCCGGCGTGCGCGCAGGTAGCGAACGCGAGCGGCCGGGCGCCGCTGCAGGTAGAGCCGCGGACGTACTGCGAGAGCTGCGGGGGTTCGAACAACCGGCGCGCGGTGGCGGACTTCGTGGAGGCGTGCAAGCGCAAGAGCGTGCGGCGCGTGGTGATCGTGGGGGGCTCGCCGGCGGTGCGAGAGGAGCTGGAGGAGCAGCTCGCGGGGCAGATCGAGCTGCGGATGGTGGACGGCACGGAGCGACACACAGCGGACAAGGCCCGGCACAACCTGGACTGGGCGGATCTGATCCTGGTGTGGGGAGCCACGGAGCTGCACCACAAGGTGAGCGCGCACTACACGGGCGGGCCGCCCTCGGTGAGCCGCAAGGTGATCCACGTCACCCGGCGAGGAGTGGCCGCGCTGCTCGAAGCGGCCATCACCCACCTGAAACGGTGAAACAAAATAGAGAGCTGGCAGCCATCAATACCTGACGCCATCCAGCCCCCCGAGCGCAGCCTTGATCTCATCTTCGCTGGCGCCAAACCTCTTCCCAAGGACCGCAGCAGAGAGCGTCACAGCCGACGTCCCCGGCGGACTTGCAGACAGGGTCTTCACCAAGATCCCCACCTGTCCAGGCCATGGGATCTTGCTCAGCTCATCCAACCTCCGGACCGGATCCAAGATGGTGAAGCAGGGCCACGGAGGAAACCGCAGCGTGCTGGCGTCGCACCCAATGAACCGGCACCCCTGCAGCTGCGCCGCGCTGAAGTCACAATCCTCAATGCCACCTTGCTCTGGGGAATCTGGCCATTGTCCAAAGTCGCAACCCGTCAAGCGCCCCGTGAACTTGCAGCCTTTCAAGAACGCACTACACCACCGAAAGTTCTTTAGCTCCTTCTTCACTTCGATGGTGGAATCAAGAATCCGTGCCTGATTGACATGAATCCGCTGCGCAGGCACGCGCAAGACAAGGGTGCAATGCCGGAGGATCAGGTTACGCCCCAGGAAATAAAGAGCGTCCTCACCGCCGAGTTCCAACCGCTCGTTATCGATGACTCTGTCTTCGAAGGTGACGTTCGTCAGCCACATCGCCGGCACCTCTCAGAACGTGATCATCCGGAAGAGCGCAACCAAAGCCATCAAATCGGCGCGATTCTCATCCTGCTCACGGCACCGACCACAAGAACTCACGGAAACCACATTGACAGCCAAACAAAGCCAACCCAACAACAATTAGACAGAGTTCAAGAATTACTTGGACACAGATCCCTCTTCTTCAGAAGAGCCTGAAGCAACCAAGCAACTCTTGCGGCATCAACGAATCCACAGCAAACACTCTGGATTGATCGGCTCTTTCACAAAACTCACATCAGCAAGAACACTGCGTTCGATGTGATTGACACACTTCTCGGATCCATAGTGCTCGCCCGAAATGTGATTACATGCAACACAATCCTCACGACAAATCGAGCACACCGAGACCTCAGCAATTCCTCCAACACTGAGACCCCTTAACACACCATTATCAATCTTATTGCGTGTCACCTTGCTGGTGATTTTCATCTCCCGAATAACAAATTCTCCCTCATCGCGATCTATTGCCCCCCACCCCACCACTCGCGGAATGTGCTCTTCAAACAATGGCACAGGGAGGCTGGGATAAGGACTCTTCCTTGCTCTAACCTCTCGGTAAGCCCTTCTAGCCTCCTTCTGATGAGCCAGCATGTGCTTGACCCAGGCCGGTTCCAAGACAGTCCCCTTGTGAGAGAAAGCTTCTGGACCTTCTCCTATCTTAATGACCACACCCAGCTGTTCGGGGAGCGGCTCTTTTGCACTTGCACCTTGATGCCGTTGCCACGCGCGATCTATTGCGCTTGCAATCAGGCTACAGGCAATTCCAGTGGGGATACTAACGAAATAAGCTATCACTGGGTCCTTCAAGAACTCCTGCAACCCCTTTTGAAATAAATATTGAAGGGGACGATCATCTTCAGTTCAGGCTCAACAACAACCTTTTTGCCTTCTTCCCTAAGAGCTTTGATTAGCGTCAAAACATCACCCGAGACTACCTTCCTATCCGGAAATCTCGCAACATAAGGATTAAAGCTCTTGATACGCACAGTATCTACAGGGGGAGGCATAAACCATGGCTTTCATGCAAATCATCAAGCTGCGCCTATTACGTTCACCCTGATGACTATAATTTACTTATAGCAGCGCGAATGTTTTGCCGAGAAACGTGGCCGTTGCACTAAAATGTGCATGCAACGGCCAGTCTTTCTCGAAGGAGCCCTACTCCTCGTCCTGGCGCAGGGCCGCCAGTACGTTGAGGTCCTCGAGCGTCGTCGTGTCTTGGGTCGTCTGCTTGCCCGCGGCCACGTCTCGCAGCAGCCGGCGCATGATCTTTCCGGAGCGCGTCTTCGGCAGGCCCTCCGCGAACCGGATCTCATCCGGCCGGGCGATCGCGCCGATCTCCTTCGCCACGTGCGCCGCCAGCTCCTTCTTCAGCTCCGGCGAGGGCTCCGTGCCCTTCTTCAACGTGACGAACGCCACCAGCGCCGTGCCCTTCAAGTCATCCGGGCGCCCCACCACCGCGGCCTCGGCGATGCGCGGGTGCGCCACCAGCGCGCTCTCCACCTCCGCCGTGCCCAGACGATGGCCGGCCACGTTCACCACGTCATCCACGCGGCCCATCAGCCAGAAGTAGCCGTCCGCGTCCGTGCGCGCCCCGTCGCCCGTGAAGTACTTGCCCGGCAGCTCGCTGAAGTACGTCTTCACATACCGCTCCGGATCCCCGTACACCGTGCGCAGCATCGACGGCCACGGCTTCGTGATGAACAGCAGCCCACCCTGCCCCTTTGGCACCGGGTTGCCCTGCCGATCCAAGATCTCCGCGTGGACCCCCGGCAGAGGGAACGTCGCCGAGCCCGGCTTCGTCGGCGTCGCCCCCGGCAGCGGCGTGATCATCATCCCGCCCGTCTCCGTCTGCCACCACGTGTCCACCACCGGGCACCGTCCGCCGCCAATCACGTCCCGGTACCACATCCACGCCTCGGGGTTGATCGGCTCTCCCACCGAGCCCAGCAGCCGCAGCGAGCTCATGTCGTGCTTGCGCGGGTGCTCCTCGCCCAGCCGCATGAAG
>NZ_JBJMQP010000087.1:0-14742 GCF_045802625.1 Hyalangium sp.
CAGGGCGCTGAGCCCATCAAACCCCTTGCGCATGTCCACGGGCGCTGCACAGGCGAACACTCGCACGGCTCGGGTGGGCGTCAGCACCCCAGTTTCCGCAGCAGCGCCGCCGCAGCCTCCACGCTCAGCCCCTCCACCCGAAAGCCGCTCGGCGACACCACCGCCAACGGCCCGGCCCGCACCCCTGCGGCCTCGGCAGGCCCCTCACTCACTCGCACGGGCACCAGCACCTCGCTCTTCTCGGTGCGCTTCTTCCTCTTCGTGCTGCCCGCCGTGCGCCCCTTGCGCCACTCGTACAGCGTCGGCGCCGACACTCCCAGCTTCGCCGCCGCCTCCACCAAACTCCCGCCTGCCGCCTGCATCTGCTCCAAGTAGCGCACCGCGAAAGCTCTCAGTGCCTCGGGGAATGGCAACGAGCCACCCCGCCGCCCCGCTTTCAACCGCTGCACTTCCTGCTGGAACTGCTCCAACTCCTTCTCCATCGACTCCTCCGGGTGGAGCCCTGGACGTCTCACGCCTCACCCCTCACGTCACGACGGGGCACGGCGAACAGATACACAGGTTCTAGACGCGGCGATCAAGGCCATGGAGGCAGAGCTACAGGACCATGCGGAAGATTGCATCCTGCGGGCTGCCACGTTCACCCGGGAAGAGGTGGACGAGATCACCGAGCCGCTAGCGCATCCGCTGCGCTCCATCGTCCGCCGGTTGCTCCAGCGCAACCCGGAAGACCGCTATCAGTCGGCGGCTGACGTGGAGGCCGATCTGCGGGCGGGCCTCGCTGCGCTGAGAGCCCCCTACGGAGCCAAGGAGGCGCTTTACGAGGTGCAGATCTCGCTGATGGGGGCCAGCATGATCCGGAGCGTTCTCGGGCCCACGAGCGAGAGCCAGTTGCCGCCCAACATGGTGCAGGAAGAAGACATCATCACCGAGCGGGGCGGGACCACCTAGCCACCCGCTGCGCCCTCTCTCTCACTCCCCGCAGGCCCTGTTTCGGCCTCGTGCCGAGGATGGGATTGGCTTGTCTCCGAGGTGGACGGGAGACAAGCCCCGTGTGCGTGTATGCCCCTGACCGTCGTCCGCCGCTGGCCCCTTGGGGCCTTAAGGGGGCAAGCACAACTCCGCTTCCATAAGAAGAGTGGCATCTATGGGTCAGCCGTTCTCTGCTTTCTTGTCGGACCCCGCTGAGAGCCCAAACTCCGACGGGATATATGGAATCGCGCCGATCTTCCGAGCCTGCCCCAGCCGGGCTTCCCAGCGCGCCGCCGGGTGCTTGAACCGCCGCGCCGCGCTGCTCATCAGAAAGTCTTGGGTGACGGTGGAGCGCTCTTCCCCAGGAAGGGCTGGTTGGCTTCTGTCCAGGAGGGGGAAGTCCTTGAGGATCTCCTGGAGATCCTCGAGCCCCAATTTGTAAGCCTCAAGCACATCCACGTCGATCTGCGCGCGCAACCTAGCGACGTCCCAGAGGTGGATGCCGCCTCTCCCCTTCTGATCGAACTCGTGCAGTTCCTGGGAGGCGGCGGACAGCCGGCGAGCCAAGATTCCACCAGGATCGATTCGTGGGAGCGGCACACTCAGCAGCACGAAGTAGTTGATCGTGGTGGTTACGACTCGGCGAAGCAGCCAGTCGAAGGGGATGCTGTTGGCGATGGCCAGCCAGAGGAAAAGGCGTCGCTTCTCATCCGCCCCACTCAGGGGAAAGGTGATCGTCGGCACCTTGTTGCCGCAGATGACCCCTGGAGGAATAAGCGCGGCCTGCATGGAGCGTTCATTGGTCTGTCCCGTGATGTCGCAGAAGCCGATCCGTGGCTGGCAAGCCCGCTCTCGAAGCTCTTCACTCAAGGCGGAGCGCGGGTACCAGAACTGGGGCTCCATACTGCTCTCCCCGAACGGAATCGCATCCCAGCGCGCCCGCCGCCCCGAGCCTGTCACGTAGCGCTTCGCTCCGAACCGGTGCTGCTGGATCATCCGCCCTTCAACGAGGGGCAGCATGTCGGCACGACGGGTGCGGGAGAAGTGCTGGCGGTCGTTGGTCATATCGACCTCGCGGACAATCCGGGCACTCCACCCGTCCTCCGTCGTCCCCCAGGGAATCCCTTCCCGCGAGAGGGTCCGGAAGATCCGCCACTCCGCATCGCTACGGACCTCGGGCACGGTGAGATCAGGCCGGACCTCGCGGAGCACCTGCCGGCTGATTCGAGCCGCACCTGTGCGCTCGACCCCCGCCTCCGTCCCCTGGGCATGGAGGACGGAGAGCTCCGAGCGCCGCTCCTCTCCGGCCCGTAGCACGGCCCGAAGGGCAACGAACTTGAACCGGGTGTCGATGCTGAAGAAGCGGGAGCGGTTCTCTAGGATGGTCAGCTCCAGCTCGGTCGTGGAGTCGAACAGGAACTCCCTCAGGCGCTGGGCTCCCTGGGACCGGATCAGCCCTGCCGGTACGAGGGCGGCCACACAGCCCCCACCCCGCGCTAGGTGGAAGAAGAGCTCTAGGAAGAGCTGGTAGAGGTCGGGCTCGCCCGTGCCGAGCAAGGCGTAGCGCTGGCCGAGGCGATGGACATAGCTCGTGAGGGAGTCCCGCTCGGCCGTATAGCGATCGAGATCCAGGGCCGCCGGGCCGTAGTCCTCTCCGTAGTGCCTCTCTTGGCCAGTGGAGCGCAGGAACTCGTGGCGCGAGAGCTTCAGCTTTTCCCAAGGAGGGTTGCCGATGACCACGTCGAAGCCCGCCGGCACCCGCGAGCGCCAGGCCGCCGCTCCCGCAAGCAGGCTGTCTTGCTCGCGCCAGCGGCTACTCATCTCCTCCATGACGTCCAGGTCATCCGTCAGCGCCGCCAGCGCCAACCGCGCTCCCCGGAGTGCCTCGGGGGACAGATCCGCAGCGTAGATCTGATGCCTGAGCCAAGCGGAGGTACGCAGCCGATCCGCGCCACAGCCAGCCAGCACGGCCGCCACCAGGAGGATGCCTGTCCCGCAGGCCGGATCAATGATGCGAGCTCCGTCCACCAGGGAGGCACGAGCAGTCTCCGCGAGTGACTGTGCCAGGCGAAAGTCCGTGTAGTACGCGCCGGATCTGCGTTGCGCCGAGGCGCTCAACAGAGGCCGGGCCAGTGCGCTCAAGGCGATCGCGGGCGGGATCGGGGTACTACGGATCGCATCAACCACCGCCTCCGCCAGGGCCAGTGCGGGGCGCGCTTTCAGCCGGTAGCCGTCCGCGAAGACCTTCCGATAGCCCTCAAGCGAGAACCCACCGAGCCGACTTGCTGCGGCTTCGAGGACCTCCAGCCGCACGGAGTGCTCCGCCCCGAAGTGATCGCGGGTGGCTGCCTCAAGGACCTGGAGAGCAGGCTCCAGCAGATGCTCTTCGAGGGGACGTGGCGAGCTCATACGAAGGCTATCTGACGCAGGGTCTGCGTGGAGCGCTCGATGACCAGCAGGTACTCGCTGACGGCCGCAGCCGCGTCCCGGGCTGCCCGGTTGGGACGGTAGCGCCCCACAACCTTGAGCTCATGGACGGAGACGGAGCCTAGCTGTCCGAGCCCACGCATCAACGCGTCCAAAGGAACGTGCCCCTCGGAGCTGTACGAGAGCAGGACGCGCCGGGCAGCCAGCCTCGCGACGAGCTTGTGGAGTGCTTGGAGTGCCCGGGTCCGGTAGCAGAAATCGGAGGCCCGATCGCGCCAGGGACGCAATCCCGTGATGCCCTCGACGGCAGGGGTGTCTCCAACGGCGATGGTCTCCAGGATGTGGTAGTAGGCCGCGTACTGCCTCTTCGTGTAGGGCGGATCCAGGTAGACGAGATCCTCCGGAGCCACAGGCACCGCGTGGACATCCCCTATGAGGATCTCCGAGTGGACCCGATGCGGAAAGAGGTCTCGCATCGCGAGCTGGAGCGGCTCCCGAGCTTGGGGCAGCCAGTGGCTCAAGAAACAACCATAGGTGCCGACGATATTGGCCACGCGGTTGGTGGCGGCCAGCAGGTCCGCGAGCAGGAGGCGCTCCTCCGTGGCGGAGACCGCGCGCTCAGCGGCCCACTGAGCCACCTGTTGTCGGATGGCGTCGATACGCGCGGCGTTCTCCTCCGTGAAGTACATGCGCTGGATGCCGACCTCCCGAAGGGAAGCGGGGCTGTACTCCCTCCAGGTGAAACCGCTCGTGGGCGGTAGCGCGTTGAGGTGCTCCAGGACCTGCCTGTAGCCGCCGAGTGACGCGAAGCGCGCCTGGCTCTTCGAGGTGAGGCGCGCGGCGGCCATGATCGTCGCGCTCTTCAGGTGGTCGTTGAGGCGCACCCGCCAGCCCATGCGAGCCGCCTCCTCCGCGACGACCCCTGTCCCACAGAAGGGCTCGACGAACACACCGTCCGACGGCTTGGGAGAGCCGATGAAGGGAGCCAAGGCGCTGACGAGGCGCGACTTCGATCCGATGTACCTGACCGTCACAGTCCCTCTTGTCAGCCCGAGTGTAATGCACGGGCGACCTACCATACCCAGGCGCGTGCTGTCCTGCGCTATCCAGGCGCGTGCTGTCCTGCGCTACACCGTGTATGCTGAGTGAGGAGGAACGGGTGGCCAGACGCAGCAGGCTGTACCCCAGCGACAGGCTCCTCACGGAGATCGACGAGGCCTGGAAGGAGCCAGATCCAGGTGAGAGCGACGAGCCGTTGCCTCTGCCCCCAGCGGATGTGCTCGAGGAGCTGCTACACGAGGCGTACCACGCGAGCCTGATGATGGAGGAGTCTCGACGGGTGCGGTTCCGGTTGGTGTACGGCCAGGAACAAGCACTGCGCGAGGAGGCGTCGGTAACCGTCGTGAAGTTCGGCCATCCGGTGCCATTCGATGCGGACGGCATACGCCGTCTGGCTCCAGCGACCGATCCCGCGCAGGTGGCCATTGGCGTATGGGCGGAGGCGGAGCGCGCCAGCACCGCTGGCGACGGAGGCTCGGAGGCAGGAGAGCAGGCTCGCGAGTTGCGGACCTGGGGACTGGTGGACACGGGCTCATCCTGGGTCAGGTTCCTGCGAGGCGAGGCGTACTCCAGCGCTCCGCCGCCCGGCCAGTTCACGCTGGCCTCGAACGAGCCAGGGGACCTGACCGTCTCCCGGGCGGGCCGAACGATCCTCCGGTTGAGGCACGGGGCGCTCACGTCGCCCATCCTGGGGCTCTTGCAGAGCGGCCCCATTGCCGAGCGGTTCCAGCCGGCGGTGGAGGAACTCGCCCGGGCCATCGCCGAGAGGGTGCCCGAGGCCATGCGTTCGCCGGTGGGCCGAAGCTGGGTTCAGCGCATCTATGTGGATTGCATCCGCCGTATCTTGCTGGGCATTCGGGATCTGGGGCACGGCGGAGCACTCTTGATCGTGCCGGACACGTGGGAGCTTGCCGGGCCGGAGCTCAGCCCCTGCCTGCGGGTGAAGTTTCCCTGCGATGACAGGCGACTCTGGGAGAGGGCGGTGGGGCAGGTCCTTTCCAAACTGCAGTCCAGCGCCTCGACGGATGCGGCCGAGCAGCTGTCCGACGCGATCCGGTTCATCTCCGCATTGTGTGCCGTGGACGGAGCCGTGGTGTTGACAGACCGCCTGCGGCTCCTGGGGTTCGGGGCCGAGATCACCGTCATCAACGATGACTTGAAGAAAGTCCATGTGGCGAAGGACTACACCGGCAAAGCTGAGCGGCAGGTGCCGATCGAGTCGTTTGGCACCCGGCATCGCTCCTCCTTCCGGTTCTGCCACCAGAAGCCCGAAGGGCTGGCGTTCGTCATGTCGCAAGATGGAGGCATCAAAGCCGTCAAGCGGCACGAAGACCAGGTGGTGGTGTGGTCGGATATCGATGTGGAAAGCGGCTTTGATGTCGAGACCTCGTCCCCGAGTGCTCCAGCCGGTCCCGAGCCCCTCCCCGAGGTTGGCGGAGGCGGCGTATGAGCGTGCCATCCGACCAGCCCGCCCCCGTGTTGATGTTCTTTCAAGAGATCCGACCGGGTGACGTGAGGAAACAACGCGCAGTGTCCAACGATGATCCGGAGAGCGGCGGAGGAGCCCGCGACCTGCGGATACCGCAGGACTACAAGTCCATGCTCGAGCCGATGTTCCCAAGGCGTGGCAGTGAAGAGGGAGTTCAAGCTGGCGAGATTCACTGGGTCGGAGCCGAGGGACCTGAAGAGGCCCTGATCGAGCTGTGGCCACCGACGACGTCCCGGCCGGCGGAGATCCGGATCGCTCTGATCAACAATATTCGTGGCTGGGAGGTGGATGAGGCTGCCTACGAAGCGTCCCGGGCCGCTCGGCAGAAGTGGTTCTATGTCCTAGAGAAGAGGGAGAACGGGGAGGTGTGGGCGCGGATTCTCAAAGAAGATGCGGAGAGTCGCGAGCCGCCGGAGCTCCGCGAGTACTTGCGCGACCGCATCCGTCGCACGCCACCGAGCCGGTCCATTCGTGGGGCGATCGATTTTCGGGCCAAGAGCCACTATCCCTGAAGTTCTAGGAGCCCGAGCGGCAGCGTGACTCCTGTTGAAGCATAGGAAGGACAGGAGCCCTATTGGGCGTAGCGGGCGGGAGCAGAGCGGGGGGGAAGGGACGCTGACGGGTAACCCATAAGCCAGGGAGTGCGCTTGGTAGGTGGGGTTCGCGTGAGCCCTGGGAGACCGGGGAACTCAGGCCGCTTGCGTCCAAGCAGATTGACCCTGTTCGGCCGCATGTGCCCCCAGTGTGCCCCTCCAGCGGGGAATTGAACGGGACGAGACGGGACGAGACGGGACGGAGCGGGGGAATGATCCGGTGTGAGATCAAGGCGTTAGCCGGTAACAGCGCGACCTGCTTGGGGTTTTGCTTCCGCCTTGATGCGGGTTCGATTGCCGCCGCCTCCATCGGCAACTACCTCAAGAGCGCATACGACCTGAGCTCCGATGGGCTCTCCAGCGCGCTCAGGGAGCCGGCTACGCCAAGGACGAAGTCAACAAGCTCTTCAAGAGCTGGGGCGGTAAGTTCGCCGATTACGTCAGCGACATCGACTGGACCGGTTGGTGAAGCCGGTGAGGGTCATGCGCGCTGATGGACCCACATGCGCCGAGTCGTCTGAATGGCCAAATGCTGTTAATCCGATTTTGACGTGGATTCCGGGGGCGCTTGGCGGTAGCATTCACGTTATGCGCGTTTTCCATGCTATCGCCTTGGCTGCCGCTCTGCTGTCGCTCACGGCTTGCGGTCTGGTTGGTTCTGGAGATGACTCGCAGGGGCCTGCAGGAAGCAGCGGCCACCTCGACGATAACGGCGCCTGCCCGGCCGGGTCCTCGGCCGTCACGGTCCGCTTGAATGACTACAACCTGTTCCTGCTCGGGGACTACAACCTGGGCACGGACGTGGAGGGCAAGGTCGCGGCGGCTGGCAACATCACCATGGACAACTTCTCGGTGGGTTGGAGGCGGCCGGACACGGACATCGCCAACACGCTGGTGGCGGGCGGCAACCTGACGCTCACCAATGGCGGCGTCTGGGGTGATGCATGGCACGGGGGTAGCTACAGCGCCGACCCGACGGTGGTCTACCCGCGAGGCGCCGTGTCGCAGGGCGCTCCCATCGACTTCGCCGCCCGCGGCACGGAGCTGGTCACCTTGTCCGCGCAGCTGGCCAGCCTGACGGCCAACGGCACCACGACGCGCGAGACCTGGGGCGGCATCATGATGCGCGGCACGGACGCACAGCAGAACGTCTTCGACGTGAACGCCAGTGATCTCACCGGCGCCACGCTGTGGTCCATCGACGCGCCGGCCGGCTCCTTCGTGGTGGTCAACATCCGCGGTTCCTCGGCCACCATCAGCGGTGGAGGCATCCAGTTCAGCGGAGGCATCGACCAGCACGGCGTGCTCTACAACTTCGTGGACACCACCAGCATCACCGCCAATGGCTTCGGCTTCTGGGGCACGGTGCTGGCGCCCCACGCTGACATCAACTTCAGCAACGGCAGCTTCGATGGCGGCATCTACGCCAAGTCGCTGACGGGCTTCGCCGAGGGCCACGTCAACCCGCTGGACGAGCACAGCATCTGCGTGGTGTCGCCTGAGGGTGAGCCCGACGGCGGCACTGGCGGTGGTACGACCGATGGCGGCACTGGCGGTGGTACGACCGATGGCGGCACTGGCGGTGGTACGACCGATGGCGACACTGGGGGTGGTACGCCCGACGGCGGCACTGGGGGTGGTACGCCCGACGGCGGCACTGGGGGTAGCTGCGATGGCGTCGCTGGCCCCGGCGATGACCTGGGCACCTTGCTGTGGCCGCCCAACCACAAGTACGTGGACATCGCGCTGTCCGGCTGCGCGGGCCCGGCGCATGACTCGTGTGGCGACACGCTGCCGGTGGACCAGTACGGCACCATCCTCGGCGTCAGCTCGGACGAGGTGGAGGATGCCAATGGCAACGGCGATGGCCACACCTGCGAGGACATCGTCATCTCCGCGGACGGCAAGTCCGTGAAGGTGCGCTCCGAGCGTGAGGGCACGGGCGATGGCCGCGTCTACAGCGTGCGCTATGCCATCAACGCTCCAGGCGGCACCATCCAGAGCACCTGCCACGTCTATGTGCCGCACGACATGTCCGACAACCACCCCGTGGTGGACAGCGGCGTGCACTACTGCGTCGGCGAGGGGTGCCCGCCGGGCACGGATGGCAGCGCGATGTGCCACTGAGCCGCTGAGCCGGCCGTCTTGAGGTGAACGAGGGCCCGGGGCCAGGTGCTGGCTCCGGGCCCTTCGTTTTGACTGGATGTGCCTCGCTCGGAACCTCTCACGTCACGAGGGGAAGCGCAGCGGGCTCGGGTGGTTCAGGCCACAGGCTCACGCTCGGGGCGCGCAGGTCGCGGGCCCCTCGGCTCGGCACGGGTCCCCCCATCGGCTGATGGGTCCTCCCGCGCCGGCCGTCCCGCTCTCCCACCGGCCACGGTCTCGAGCCAGCGGACCCCATTCGAGGCGGAGCGATGGAGAACTTCTGCGAGAACCTGCCAGGAAGGACGAAGCGCCAGCAGAAGCTCAAGGCCCTTTGGGGTCCCCCAGGAACCCATGAGGTTGCGCTCCATGCCTGCGAGAGATGACGACTGGCGTCCGAAGCTGCGGCGGATTGAAGATCCGATTGCAGAGGATTGCTGGGAATACATCACTGCGGAGGGCAAGCCGCGTATCTCAACGCTCCGGGTGGGCCGGCCCGTGCACTTGCCCGAGCGGCGGCTCTGGTACTGCCCGGTCCTCATCGAGGGCTACACTCGACCTCGGATCAGACCGATCTTTGGCATGGGGCCTGTGGACGCGCTGATGAACGCGATGAGCTTCGTCCGGAGGTTCTTCGAGGAGAATTTTGAGGTTTTGCCTGGAGCCAAGCCAGCAAGTCCCCAGCGGTCCACGCCGCGGAGGAAGTCCCAGAGAAGACACCAGGGGAAGACTCGGACCCATCGGTTGAAATAATGCGAGCTGGTGATGACCTCTCGAAGCCCCCTCATTCTCAACGTCTATGCGCCTGCGCTGGTGGGGGACGACCACCGCACACTCGCTGCCGGGGGCGGCCTGCCCTGAAGCTCTTCGAGCACATCCGCTCGCCCGAGATTCCCTTCACGCAAGCGCGTCTCACGCCGTCGGCCGGGTGGCTTGTGCAGTTCACGGAGACGCTGCTCGACCTCGACACCCCCTCCCACCTGGACGCGCTAAAACGGGCCTATGAGCGCTTCCCGAAGATCGGCGGGCGCTCTTCCCCTTGAGCGAGAGGTTTCGCACCGCCCGGCGCGGGTTCGATTCCCGCCGCCTCCCTCCCGAGAAGCCCAGCAATCTTAACGGGTTGCTGGGTTTTTCTTTGCCCTCGTTTTCATCATGTGCCCTCAGTGTGCCCCTCTGGCGTCGCTAGCCCAGAGCGGCGCGCGGCTGGGGGATGGGCCGATCCAGTTCCTGCACCGCGCTCTCCCGCGCCTCGGGAGACAGGTGCGCGTACCTCATGGTCATTTCGATGGTGGCGTGCCCCATCAACTCCTGAATGACCTTGAGGGCCACGCCCCGCATCGCGAGGTGGCTGCCGTAGTAGGTGTGGCGTAGGCCATGTCACCGGACGTTCATCAAGGAGGCGGGGCAATGGTAATGCGAGGCGAGCAGCGCATCATGTACCCGGATGGCCACGGCGACTGGAACTTGGGCTGCGAGTTCGAGCTGCGCGGCCGGAAGCTGGACGACGGCCCGATCCTCATTTGGCGGTGAATCGGGAGTTAATCCCAGCCCCGTTGGGGTTTGGAGTCATGAGTGGGGAGGCAGGCCGATTCGATCCGCAATAGCACTGGCGAGTTTCTTATATTCCTGCCTCTCTCGTTGGACTGCGGACATATAGACACCCAGAGCACCATCTGCCGGACTTAGGTGGAAGCTAGGCTTGCGAGATTCGGCAGCCATTGAGAGAAGGTGGCTCTCCCTCAGGACGGCCAGACAATAGGGGTCCTCGGAGAGCGAGCGTGGAATCTCTCCATGCCCTTCCATGACGTACTGATGGAAGGACAGTGGGATTTCATCCATCCAATGTCTTACGGAGCGAATGGGGAGCCCTTGAAAAGTGCGGACCTTCAATAAAACGTAACCTAGCGGTTGCGGTCCGCTAAGTGGTCCGCTGGGCATTGGGGGACAATGGACCCGGCGCTCGCCCCAGTCGCGGGTCCACCGTGCGAGTGCCTGCCCAGCCATCCTTAACCCGCTCACTGCCAACGCATCAGGTACAACAGGGATGACGAGGTGGGTCGCCGCAACAAATGCAGCGTTGTTGATGGCTCCCATGGAAGGCGAGAGGTCCATGAGAATGATGTCGCACGAGTGCTTTCGGGCAGCTACCTGAAGAATATAATGGATGCGCGTGAGCCCAGCCATGGCTTGAGCGTCCCCTTGGGCGGAGTCCTCCCACGCATCCCAAAGGAACGGCTCGAGATGCAGCAAGCCCATATCCCCCGGAAGGAGAACAAGATTCTCATCAATGAGGCGAGTGGGGGCTTCAGCGAAGCTGCTCGCCCGGAAGCCCTGCTGCAAAGTCTCTCCACGTGCTGAGATGTCCGCTGCCTCGTCTGTTCCCAGGAAGAGCCCCGTAAGTGCACACTGCGGATCCAGGTCTGCGGCCAGAGTCCGAAAGCCGAGATCCGCCAGCATCCAGGCGAGGTGAAAGGTGAGGGTGCTCCTGCCTACACCGCCCTTCACGTTGAAGAACGCAACAACGGGGGGGCTCACGGGCGCTTTCTGACGATGACGAGAAGGTGGGAATCCTCGGGCTGGAACTCGGGCTCGGGGTTGCCGTTCTTCAACAGCTCGGCCCTAGCAAGCGAGATCCCTATCCCAAAACGCTGGACGAAGCCTAGGTTCTTCATGGCTTCCGCAAGGTGAGGGTTCCGGTAATCTGTGATCCCCGGGCGACCGAAGTTCTGCAGTGTCACCTGCCCGTAGGGGCCACCTGGGTTCAGAACCTCAATTCTATCCTCGAACCAGTTGACGCGAATGGGGGCATGCGTTCCCTCATAGTTGCGATGCATGACAGCGTTGCCGAGAAGCTGGCGGAGCGCTACGAGCGGATAGTCCGGGGAGCGTGTCTCGGTCAGGCTCGACACGACATCGGTGCGGATAGAGATGTGTGCCCGCAGGAGGGAGTCCAGCTCGCTCATGATGTGCGTGATGGGGCCGCTAATCTCCTTCTGATCTTTGACGGGTGCCGTGAGATCCACTCCGTCCAATCGTAGGAACTGGACGTAGGCGCCAGGCAGAAAGTCCCGCGGGTTTTTTCCTGCGACGAGGAGTCCCAGCACAGTGGGAGTTTTCTGCTCGTCAATGAACCTCACGCTGCTGAGCTGTTCCTCCACCGTTCGGTGATTGGCGGCGAGAACCTCCGCATCGATCGCTGCGGGGAGATAGGTGCTCTGGAAGAAGGAGAGATCGAGATCGTTCAGGGTCGCGCCTTGCACCGAGTGCAAATCGAACGCGAGGTTCTTGTGGCGCCGCTTCTCCGACAGCCGGCGCTCTTCTTCTCGGGTCGCTACGGCTCGCCGTGGGCCGACGCGTATCCAAGTTCGGCCTCGAACACGGACAGGAGGATCCTCTGAGGGGTGCACGACGACCGCAGCCATGGTGCAGCCCGCGAGGGTGACCTTTTCCACGGACATTTGAGGAAACGGCAAGATGTTTCCATTGGAGCGCATATCCGACAGCGTCTTCAGCAGATCGTCCGTGATGGGCAGGCCCGCGCAAGAGCCATCATCGTGGACTCCGACAAACAGCACCCCCTCCTGACGATGATCGGGAAGATCGTTGGCGAATGCGCAGATGGCTTCCAGGAACCGCTCACGATCCGCGAGGGAGGATTTTCGCTCGACGCGGTCGGATTCTATATCGCGTAGGAGCGCCTCAAGTTGCTGGGTGGTCAGCGGCATTGGCGCGATGTTGCCCGGGTTCGCGCAGGGGGACAAGGTTCAGTAGAGGGGGGGGGGGCTCTTCTGTTTTGCTGCTGACCCGTGAATCTCTTCGAGTTGTCGGCAGCCCCAAGTTTGGGCGCTGAGTACAGGAAGGAGGGAATGCGTATGGAGGGGTAGGGCTGGAGAACTGGAGCCGAGGAGGGCCGCTGACAGACGTCAGCCGAGTCGTGTGCCTAGTCGGTGGACACAGCGGATGCCGTCAGGTACGCCAGCCACCTCACCCTGCCGCCACACCTTCGGCAGTGGGCGCGCAGCCGCTGCTGAGAACCTCCGAGAGCAGTCCCACGTCCTTCAGCAGGCCCCACCGCACCCGGTGCGGAAGGCCAGCGCCCACTGCCAGTAGGGCACGTGCGGCAGCACCCGCTCCACCATGTGCGCCGCCATCACGCGCGCTCGCTTCGCGTTACAGGAGGGGCACACCCCTCCCCCTTGTAAGAAGAGACGACGAGCAGTTCGTCCTTGCAACTCTCGCAGCGCCCCCGCGCGAACCCGTGCGGCAGACCCTCGCACTTCAGGTAGCGAGCGAAATCCCGCTCCACGTACCCGGGCGGGGCGCGCCCCACCTTACTGGTCTCCGCCAGCAAGGTGGCAAGGTGGCCCCTCATCGCCTCGTACAGCACCGTGCCCTCTGGCTGCCTCCGCCATCATGCCCCCCACTCTCTTCCACCTGCCCCTCCCCAATTTCACCTCGCCAAGGCACACGCTTCTGTCCGCCTCTCACGGGGTTCTCGTGAGCACTAGGAGACCGGGAACTCAGGCCGCTTGCGTCCAAGCAGATTGACCCTGTTGGGCCGCATGTGCCCTTAGTGTGCCCCTCCAGCGGGGAATTGAACGGGACGAGATGGGACGGAGCGGGGGAACGATTCGGTGTGAGATCATGGTGTTAGCCGGTAACAGCGCGACCTGCTTAGGATTTTGCTTCCGCCTTGATGCGGGTTCGATTCCCGCCGCCTCCCTTCCAAGAACCTCCGGCGACCTTGGAGAACGACCTGGGCGCTGTGGTGGCCAGGGCTCACCGGTGAGCCCTGACGACCGGCGCGTCCGGAGAGCACGACGGGCCCAGTCCGCGAACGCGGACGGTCCCTGTCGTGTAGGGCAAAACCTACCCCCGCAAATTCAATGGGTTGGCAATGCACCCCGCAACGCTCCGAGCCACCACCCTCGCGTAACCTGTCGGTATTGCAGCGCTTTTTCTCGGACCGTCTCCCAACGCGGACGAATCGTCCGCGAACGCGGACTGTCGTAGGCGGCCTTCGCTCGCAAGTGCCTGTCTCCACAGGCAGCCCGTGGTGGGCATGGAAAGTGCCTTGGGGCTGCTCAACCGCAACGGCAAACCCGTCCGCGGCCGGCAACGCAATCGTGCGTTCTCAATGGGGGAAAACCTCTCATGTTCCATTTGCTCAAGCCCAAGGAAGTCGCCCGCGCCATCCCGCAGAGCACCGCTGTCGCCCACGCCATCCCGGAGGGCACCCCACTGGAGCAGTTGCGCTCCGAGCTGCTCGGGCTCATGGCCCAGGAGAACTCCAACCACCACCGCATGGGCGAGATCTACAACCACATCGTGGACAAGCGGCTGGCGGAGAAGGCCGGCTACAAGGACGCCCCGGAGTACTTCCGCAAGAACCTGGCGGACCTGTCCCTGTCCGCCCTGAAAGTGTACGGGACGGTCGCCGAGAACTTCAGCGAGCCGGTGGCTCGGCGCTTCGGCGTCACGTGCCTCTCCGTGCTGCTGACGTACGCGGAGGCCTCCGGCCTGGAGCTCCACCACGAGGAGCCGGGCCCCACCCCCATCGAGGTGCCCGACGAGCAGGGCCATGTCACCGAGCAGCCGTTCTCGGCCTGCAGCGTGGACCAGATGCGCCGGGCGCTGCAGCGCAAGCGCAAGCCCACCTCCAGCAAGCCGCTGCCGCCGGAGAAGGTGGAGCTGGCAGACCAGTACGCCGAGGCGGTGGCGCTGCGCTTCCCCAAGGGCAAGGGCACGCTCGTGAAGGTGGCCCTGCGCAACGAGAAGGGCAAAGCGGTGCTGGACTTCAAGGGGATTCCCCTGGAGCAGGTGCTCCAGCTCGCCGAGGCGCTCACCGCCCAGCTCCCCCTGGTGCTCGACGGCTCGAAGCCGCCGCAGCCGTCCTGATCTCCGCTCCGTGAGTCACGGCCCCGCGGACCCAAAGCACGGGGACGCGGGGCTTTTCTTGGCCATCTCATGCTCGAGCGCGGAACACTCTGCTCCCGGTGAGCCTACGCGCGAGGTAGGCTGCTCACCCGAGCCACTTCATGGAGAGAACGCAGGCACCCC
>NZ_JBJMQP010000088.1:0-7682 GCF_045802625.1 Hyalangium sp.
AAGGAGGGCAAGGTGCAGGAAGCGTGGTGGATCGACGTCAAGTATCAGCACCCGAGCGGGAGGGTTGAGCGCGTGCGCAAGGCATCGCCTATCAACACTCGCCGGGGCGCTGAGGAATACGAGCGTCAGATCCGGCACGCACTCCTGACGGGTTCCTTCGGAAAGGAGAAACAGAGCGAGGCGGGCCGGGTGCCAACGGTCGAAGAGTTTGTCCCGCGCTTCCTCACGTACAGCGAGAACAACAACAAATATTCGAGCGTCGTTTCCAAGCGCCAAATTCTCGACCAGCACGTCATTCCGGCTCTGGGTCGTATGCCGTTGGACTCCATCGGTCTTGCTGAGATCGAGGATTTCAAAGCGGCCATGCGCAAGAAGACGTCGGGAGCCCGCGCCCGAAAGGATGCCCCCACAAAGGCAGCCATTCGCAAGCGTAAGGACATCCAGCCCGCGCTTCTGAGCCTCAAGACCATCAACAACGCGCTAACGGTGGTTCGCAAGATGCTGTCGCTCGCACAGGAACACGGCATCATCACGCACGTTCCGCGCGTCAAGCTCTTCAAGACTGCGAAGGCGGCGTTTGACTTTCTCAGCTTTGAGGAAGCCGAGCGGGTGGTCGCCGCTGCGGCCCCTGACTGGCGCGTGGTCGTGCTCGTGGCGCTCAAGACGGGACTGCGGCAAGGCGAGCTGATCGGGCTCCAGTGGGGCGACGTGGACTTGCAGCGCGGCAAGCTGCACGTCCGGCGCACCATCTGGCGCGGGGTGACGGGGCTTCCCAAGGGCGGGCGCGAGCGGACGGTCGATCTGCCCGGCTCGGCAGTGGAAGCGCTCAGGGCTCACAGGCACCTGCGCGGTCCCTACGTGTTCTGTCAGGCGGACGGGCAGCCGCACACGAACGGCACCATGAAGGGCCCTCTTGAGCGTGCGCTTCGCGAGGCGGACATCTGCCGCGAGCAGGGGCGCATCGGCTGGCACGACCTGCGGCACACCTACGGGAGCCACCTCGCGATGCGTGGCGTGCCGCTCAAGGCGATCCAGGAGCTGATGGGGCACTCGACCATCGAGATGACAGAGCGTTACGCCCACCTGTCCCCCGAGATGCTCGCGAGCGCAGTGCAGCAGCTCGACCGGCCTGTGCCCCAGCTCCACGCCGCTCCGGCCAGAAGCGCCGAAGGGGCACACTGAGGGCACATGAGGAAAACGAGGGCAAAGAAAAACCCAGCAACCCCTTGAAGTTGCTGGGCTTCTGAATGTGGAGGCGGCGGGAATCGAACCCGCCGCTCAAAGCTCGAGGGTCTGGGCGAAGCAGGCGAGCCTGCCATAGGACAGGTTCTCGCTCTTCAACTCCTCGGCTTTCGTCAGCCCGGAGGTGTTGGGCGAAGTGGGGTTCCTATACAGATACAGTCCCGAGGCGATGTGGTCCGTGCTTGCATGCACGACGTAGCCGCCATCCTTCACCGCGATGTTTTGAGCGTTCCAGGTCCTCGATGCGGCACTCCGAAAGGAGCTCGTCCCCCACGTACAGGTCCTGGACGACGCTTCCCCGCTCTCACTTCAGCAGGTGGAAGCGCGTCCGCTGTCGCACGAGGACCTTGTCCAGCAGGAGCCGCACGTGCTCTTACCCCCGTGTCAGGCCGAACCGGGCGGTGAACGCCCAGTGAGGCGTGGGAGGGAGCACGTGCGGTCCGCCGCGGGGTTACTGCTTGGTGCTGTAGTTGGCCGGGAAGTACTCGTAGCCCTTGCCCTCGGGCGTCACGTGGCCGATGCCCGGGAACGACACGTGGGCCGCGCCCACCCAGTAGCCCTGCTTCGCCGCGTCGGCGAAGGCCTTCTTGCGCTGGGCCGCCGCCGCCTTCGAGTCACTGTCGAACTGGATCGTCACGGACGGATCCGCGAACTGCACGGACGCCACGTGCAACAGGTCTCCCCACAGCACCAGCTTCTGGCCCTTGCTCTCCACGGCGTAGGTGCTGTGGCCGGGCGTGTGGCCGTGAGCTCCCATGGCCTTGATGCCGGGCACCAGCTCGGTGTCACCCGTGAAGGGCTTGAGCTTGTCCGCCTTGACGTACGGGGTGAGCATCGCCGTGGCGCCCTGGAACATCCCCTGCATCTCCGCGGGCGCCTTCGTCATGTTGTCGGCGCTCAGCCAGTAGTCCACGTCGGCCTTGTCCACGTGCACGGTGGCGTTGGGGAAGGTCCGCTGGTCCCCCGCCATCAGCCCGCCGATGTGGTCCGGGTGCATGTGGGTGATGAGCACGGCATCCACCTGCTCCGGCTGGTAACCGGCCTCCTTCAGGTTGGACACGAGCTTGCCCAGCGTCGGGCCATAGAGGGTACCGGCGCCCGTATCCACCAGCACCAGCTTGGAGCCGGTGTTGATGAGGAAGGCGTTGACCGAGGTCTCCACGGGAGCCTTCAGGTACGCGCGGGTGAGCGCCTTCTCCAGCGCGGCGGGCTTGATGTTGGTCAGCAGCTTGTCCACCGGCAGCTCGACGGTGCCATCGGACAGGGCGGTGACCTCGAAGTCGCCCAGCATCACGCGGTAGTAGCCCGGCGCCTGGGTCTTGACCAGGGGCGCGGCGGCCTGGGCGGTGGCGGGAACGAGCGCGGCGCCGCTCGCGGCGGTGAGGAGCGCGGCAACCGCGGCACGCCAGGGGGAGGTACGCATCTTCATCGGGAGTCTCCAGGTGTGGGTAGAACCACCCGCGTTATGCTTCAACCCCCGCCGTTCTCAAGTTCCGGCTGCAGGAAGCGTCCGTTCACGAGGTGCTCGATGACCTCGCGCGCCGACCGCGGGTCGAGCTTCGCCTTCGCCCCCAGCTGCGTCACCGCGTGGGCGACCGTCGTGGGCTGGTCGAAGGTGGCCAGGGCGGTCAGCAGAATCCTCCCGTCCTCGCCCTGGTCCAGCGTCGGATCCGCGAACTTTCGCGGGCTCACCGAGGGCGCACAGGCCATGCCCGTCCCGTTCACCGAGCGCACGACGGTCACCTGTTCCTGCGCCACCTTCGCGGGCACCCGGTGCGAGCCCAGCCAATCCCCGAGCTTGAACCGGAGCGTCGAGGGCGCGGTGTTCTTCAGGCGCGTACGTCCGTTGAGCGCAACCCGCTGCTTCTTCTCCTCGTGCTTCCTCGCGAGCGCCTCCACGTGCTCGGACGTGCGCTGCACCGCCCGCTCGAGCGCCGCGTCGCGGAAGCGCAGCATCGGCACCGACGACACATCGCCGGGCTCGCGCTGCTCGAAGTACTCGAGGAACTCCGCGAACGTGCGCGCCTCGCTCACCAGGCCGAAGCGCGCGGGGTGCTCGGTGGCGAGCGCCCCGGGCTGTGCTTCGAGCCGCTGATAGCCCACCAGGCAGTCGAGGCCGATGACCCGCTCCACCAGCCGCACCTCCTCCTCGAGCGTGGCGGTGCTGGCGAAGGGCAGGCCCGCGATGCCAGACACCTCGACGTCCAGGTTCTCGTGGCGGTGGCAGCCGTCGATGGTCTCGAGCAGCTCGCGGTCCGAGGCACACGGCTTGAGCAGGCCGCGGCGCATCTGCTCGTGCCGCTGCAGCTCCGAGAAGCAGCCGATGTCGAGCACCATGTGGACGTGCTCGAAGGTCCCGGCCAGGGCGTCGATGAGCTCCATCCGGGGCACGCCCCACAGGAAATACATACAGGAGTGGCGTGAGAGGTCCACCCCGGCCCAGGTGCTCTGCAGGAACGCCGCCGAGCTCCCCGAGAAGTCGTAGCGCATCTGCCACGTCCGGGGGGCGATCTCCTGGTGGTCCCGGCGCACGCTCTCCTCGGAGCGCAGGAACGGCTTCGCGCGTCCGAAGGCCGCCTTCTGGTTGCCTCGGGCTCCACCGCAGTAGAGGCAGTTCTCGGCGCACCCCTTGCCGGGCGCGACCCACCCCGAGAAGGCGTGGCGATCCTGGTGACTCAGGAAGAGGTCGTTGAAGTGCGAGTAATAGACGTCCTCGCTGTTCGTGGCGCCCTGCACGTACTGCAGGGGCAACCGCGTCGGGTTGCCGTCGGGCTTCACGGTGACGCAGTTGGGCGGGGAGGGCTCGCCCTGGCAGAGCGCCAGCAGCGGCCGCTCGCCGTCGCCCAGGACGATGTGGTCGATGCAGTCGAACGCGTGCAACTCGCGCCACCAGTACGACGCGGTGTTGCCGCCCACGACGATGCGGATGCCCGGGTCGATCTCCCGCAGCGTCCGGGCCAGGAGCAGCGCTCGGTGGACGTGGTGGAACCACTTGAGGCTGATGCCCACGAGCTTGGGGCGCACGCGGGCCACCAGGGCCTCGAGCGAGCGGGCCACCTCGTCCTCGGTCTCGTCCCCGTCGTAGAGCCGGACGAAGGCCTCTATCCCGCCTCGCCGCAGGTAGCTGGCGAGATAGAGGATGCCGCAGGTGGCCTCGCCGGTTCCGGCGCCGATGAGGAGGACGGGAGAGAGGTCGCGACGGCCTTGCATGAGCGGGTGAATATAACGCCCGGCACCTGGAGTCCCTGCCCATCGCCTCCCGGGCTTGCGTGAGGGCGGCTGCCCGGTCCCTCGGCCTGCTCCCCGAGCCGTTCCCGCGGCGCTACACGAACGACAGGTCCGTGTTCTCTCGGGTATCACGGCTCTCCCTTGCCGGCGCCCATTGGCCATCACTCCACCCACCGCCGCCAGTGACGCTCCGTGCTGGAGTGCCGGGAGGGACGCGATGGCGTCAAGCGGAAGTTGTACGGCGGCTGCCGTGGGGCGAGCCTCGGAAGGGAAGTGCTAGAGTCGCGCGCGATGTCCCGCTCCGAACCCCGCGATTCCCAGTTCCCCCCACTGGTCGCCGAGGTGTCCACGGCCGTGGGCCACCATCAGCGCGCCGCCGTATCCGCTGACCAGGTGGTGCCGGTGCTGACCCTCATCTCCCATCCCATGGCCTCCAGGGCCGGGGAGCGGCTCGTGCTGGAGGGAGTCGCGGCCGGCCGCGAGGTGTCCCTGTCTCGCAACGGCCCGAGCTTCACCCGCCCTGGAGAGACCTTCGGTCAGCCCCTGGCGGATCCCTTCGTGAGCCGCACGCCGCTCGTGTTCTCTCCTGGCGAAGGAGGGCGGCTCCGGCTGAAGGTGGGCGAGGGCGGAACCCGCGTGGTGGTGGACGCGCAGCCCGTGACGAGCCGTGAGTTCTCGCCGGAGGAGCTGGCGGCGGGCGTGCTGTTGGAGCTGTCGGGCCGCGTGGTGTTGCTGCTGCACCAGGGCTCGAACAAGCCGCGAGCGCCCGGGGACTCGCTGGGCATGGTGGGCGAGAGCCCGGGCCTCCAGCGCGTGCGCGAGCACATCCAGCGCATCGCCGACCTCCATGTTCCGGTGCTGGTCCGGGGAGAGACGGGAACGGGCAAGGAGCTGGTGGCGCAGGCCATCCACCAGCACAGCCCCCGCAAGGAGCGCCCCTTCCTCAGCGTGAACCTGGGCTCCATCCCCAAGGAGCTGGCGGCCGCCGAGCTGTTCGGCGCGCACAAGGGCTCCTTCACCGGAGCGACCCGGGACCGGGAGGGGTTCTTCCGCGCGGCGCAGGGCGGCACCCTGTTCCTCGACGAGGTGGGCGAGGCCCCCCCGGAGGTGCAGGTGATGCTGCTCCGGGTGCTGGAGACCGGCGAGCTCTACCCGGTGGGCGGGCAGACCCCCATCAAGACGGATGTCCGGCTGATCGCCGCGACCGATGCCAACCTGGAGGAGCACATCCGCGACGGCCGCTTCAAGGCCCCGCTGCTGCACCGGCTGGCCGGGTATGAAATCCGGCTGCCGCCCCTGCGCGAGCGCCGCGAGGACCTCGGGATGCTCTTCCAGCACTTCGCCCGCGAGGAGCTGGAGGCCATTGGCGAGGCCCACCGCCTGACGCCGAGGGACCTGTATGCCGAGCCGTGGTTGCCAGCGTCGCTCGCGGTGCGCCTGCTGCGCTACGGCTGGCCCGGCAACATCCGGCAGTTGCGCAACATCACCCGGCAGCTGGTGATTGGCAGCCGGGGGCAGTCCACCCTCCAGATGGACGCGCGGCTCGCCGAGGAGCTGGACGCCGCGGGGCCCACTCCGAAGTCCACGGCGGCACCCGCGCCCACGGCGGTTCCCACGGCGGCGGCTCGCCGCAAGTCCACCGAGGTCACCGGAGAGGAGCTCCTCGCGGCGCTCCGGCAGCACGCGTGGGACCTCAAGACGGCGGCGGACTCGCTCGGGATTCCGCGCTCCTCCATCTACGACCTCATCGACAAACACCCGAACATCCGCAGGGCCGGTACCCTGAGCGCGGAGGAGATCACCGCCTGCCATCAGCAGTGCGGAGGCGACCTGGACGCCATGGTCCAGCGCCTGGAGGTCTCCAAGAAGGCGCTCAACCGGCGCCTCAAGGAACTGGGCCTGAGCGTCAGGAACGCCTGACAAAGGAGCAGCAACGTGGCGAAGCACCAACTGATCATCTCCAACGGGGCCTGGCCGGTCCTTTCCGAAGCAGGGCAGAACAAGGCCGTACGAACGCTGGTGGTCGACGCGAAGGGCACGTGGGTGCCGAGCGCTCATCCCGAGCGCTACCTGGTGGTGGCGCCAGGGGATGAGCTCGAGATCGTGCTCTCTCCCGACAAGCAGCAGGGCGGCAGCTTGTGGATCTTCAACCAGGGGGCCCCCCTGCTCGAGCCCGCGGAGGGAATCGAGCGCAAGGACGACTGGGAGCGCGTGGACTTCGAGAGCGGGAGCGGGAGCCGGGTCCTCCGGTTGAATCAGGCGCTCGCGGGGGCCTCGGGAGAGTCCCGTTACAACGTGCGCGCCACCGGGCTGCGGCAGAAGCCCGTGCCCATCGTCGGCGAGGGACAGACGGGCAGCCTGACGGCGTCCAGGCCCTGAAGCGCCGGAGTTGAAACGACAGCACCCGCGGACCGCACGAGGCGAGCCGCGGGTGCCAGTACCGCACGGGGGAGCCGCTGGTGATGGGAGGGTGAAGGCCCCCGTGCCGCTACGGGCTCACGTTGACGTTCTGGAAGAGGCCGGTGCCCGCGTAGACATTGAGCCCGAACCGTCCGCTGGCGTAGGCGGTGTCGGTGGCATCGATGACGGGCACCGTCCCGTTGTCCAGGTACACCCGGAGGCGCGAGCCGGTGGCGACCACCTTGAGGTGGTACGTCTGGCCCGTGACGATGGACGTGGGGTACAGGGCGATCTCGTACCCCGGGCGCCACAGCTTGACGCCCAGCCCGGTGTGCACGTTCACCGTGTAGTGCTGGGACGCGTCCGCGCTGGCGCGGAACGTCAGCGCCGCCGCCACCCCGCTCACCACGCGCACGTCACCCTCGTAGGTGAAGTTGCTGCCGGTCTGAGCGCTGAGCAGGAAGCCATCACCCCCCGCCGCCCCCTGCTTGCCGCCGCCGACCGGCTCGGTCCACGTGCTGCCCGCCGTGGAGCTCCACGGCCCGGCCAGGTTGGTGAAGAAGCTCTCCGTGTACTGGAGCTGCAGCGAGAAGTTGCGGCCATTGAAGGGATGGTCGGCGCCCTGCACGGACATCCAGCCGCACTCACCGTAGTTCCACAGGTCGACCACCTGGTTGTTGGAGCTGTAGGTGGCGCCACCCGAGCCGTAGTAGCCGACCGCCACGAACTGATTGGCGGCCACCGCGAAGGGAGTGCCCCGCAGGTCGACGTTGCCGAGTCCGGGCCTGTTGAAGTCGCAGTTCATCGCCGCG
>NZ_JBJMQP010000089.1:0-41067 GCF_045802625.1 Hyalangium sp.
ACTGAGATGCGTTCACAGGGCCTTGGGCTCGCACCAGACAACCTCGCACCATCAGACGTAGCGCGTCTCAAACAGCTTGCGCAGGGCGGGCTCGGAGCGCAGCAGGTCCAGCGTGAGGTCTGCGTGGCCGGGCGCGTAGCCGTTGCCCACCAGCATGGTCACGTCCTTGCCCACGCCCTCCGCTCCGAGCGCCGCCGCCGTGAAGCTCGTCGCCATGGAGAAGAAGATGACCGTGCCCCCGTCCTTCACGGACAGGATCGAGGCCATCTCCGTATTGCCCACGGAGGCGCAATTGATGACGAGATCGCACAGCGCGCCACCCGTGGCCTGGGACACTGCCTCCATCACGTCCACCGCCTGCGTGGCATCCACCTTCAGCGCCGTATCGCACAGGCCAATCCCGGACAGCGCGGACAGCGCCTTCTCGGAGATGTCGAGCGCCAGGACCTTCCCCTTCCCCTTCAGGTCTCGCCGCGCTTGGGCCAGGCAGAGCGCTCCGCTCTTGCCCGCTCCCAGCACCGCCACTGTCATCCCCGGCCTCACGTAGCGCGCCACCAGCGCTGGAGCGCCGCATACGTCCAACGCCGCCAGGGCCAGCGTGTCCGGCATGTCCGAGGGCAGCTTCGCGTAGATGCCCGAGGCGAACAGGATGGCGTGGCCCCGGATGTCCACCCGATCAATCTCCGGGTGCACCGCCTTGATCTCCTCGATCACGAGCGGCGTCAGCGACAGGCTCACCAACGTGGCGATGCGATCGCCCGGCTTCAACGTCTCGCGCGCCGGGTGCTTCGGGCCGATCTCCTTCACCCGTCCCAGCAGCATGCCTCCCGAACCCGTGACGGGGTTCTGCATCTTGCCCCGCTCCCGGACGATCTCCTGGATGCGCGCGGCGATGCGCTCGGGCGCTCCGCCCACCTCTTCCTTGATTTGCTTGAAGGAGGCGGCGTCGATGTTGAGGCTCTCCACGTCGATGAGTAGCTCCGCCTCGCGGCTCGGCAGCGACGGGTCCAGCTTGCGCGCCCGTTGCGGCAGCACGCCCTTCTCACCGACAACCCGAGACAATCCGTAGAGATCGATGCTCATGTTCCCGTCTCCCTCAAGGCCCGGCCAGTGAGGCGGCTCGCGCTCACCCGCGCCGCTGGCTGGCTCTACCTGCTCCCTCAATGGATGGCCAGCGCTTCACGATCCCCGCTCCCAGGTTTCGGGCCCGAGCTGCTGGCGAATCCCAGGGCCATTGACGACATCAATCACCAGGTGGACCCGCTCCGTCGGACCATGGTTGAACACCTCGTGGTCCTTGCTCGTGTTGAGGTACCACAGCTCGCCCGGCCGCATGTCGATGCGCCGATCCTCCAGCAGGAACTCCACGCCCGCGTGCGTGGTGACTGGAATGTGCAGCCGGAGGATGGGCAGCTCCCATCCGTAGAGCCGATCCCGGTGCCTGCCAATGTGGCCCCCCACCTCGAGCTTCATGAAGCGCACCCGGAGCTTGGGCGCCTCGAACGCTTCGAGCAGCTCACGCACGTAGGGACAGGCAGCTCCCACCAGCGTTGGCGCGCACTGCTCCGCCAGCCACTCGCTGACGTGCACGTCCACGGCCTCGGGGCTCATGCTCCCGTGCAGCGTGTGCAGGGGTATGGCCGACCACTTGAAGTACTTCCCCTTCTCGGGCTTGGCGATCCAGCTCGCCGCCGACACGGCGGCCTCCAGCTCGGCGCACAGCCGGACCGTGTCGAACCTCCGCTTGAAGAGGATGGCGTCCATCCCAGCTCGGAGGCCCTACTCCCGCGCCATGCGCGGCACCAGGAACCCCAGCGAGCGCTCGAAGCGGTAGGCCACGCCCGTGTGCGAGTCCTCGAACTCCTCGTGGCACAGCTCCACGCCGCTCGCCTTGAACTCCTCGGCCAGCATGCGCGTGCCCCAGCGCAGGTTGAACTCGTCTCGCGTGCCGCAGTCCAGGAACACCGACTTCACCTTGCGGAACGCATCCAGGAACTTCGGCACGAAGCGCACCGGATCGTGCACCAGCCACCGGTTCCACACGTCCAGCTTCAGCCGCGCCGTCTGCGGATCGAACGGGAGCTCGATGTTCAGCGGCTCGCCCTTCTTCGGCGAGTACGCCGCCGCCATCGCCAGCACGTTGATCACCGTGAAGTCCTCGCCGCGCGGCTTCGTCTCCCGCGAGCGCTTCTTGAAGTCCTGGTACCAGGCCTCCACCCCGCCCGCCTTCAGCAGCGCGCTGGCCGCCTTGGGCAGGTCCGGCATGTAGCAGTATTCGAAGTAGCAGTCCCCCGCGTGGCTCCCCAGGTGGCTGAACAGCTCCGGGTGGTAGCGCCCCATCACCAGCGCGCCGTAGCCGCCCGAGCTGTGCCCCACCACCGCTCGCGAGGCCGCCTTCGCCAGCGTCCGGTACGTGCGGTCCACGAAGCCCACCACGTCCTTGGCCACGTAGTCCCGGTAGCGCCCGATCGCGTCACTGTTGATCCACTGGCTCCCCCCGAGCGCCGTCCACCCGTCCGGGAACACGCCGATGACGGGGGGAATGGTCCCCGCCTCGATCATCGCGTCCAGCCGGTCCAGCGCGCTCAGGCCGAACGCGGAGACGTTCGTCCACGAGGCCCCACTGTTGGAGAAGGAGTGCAGGAAGTAGACGACAGGGTAGCGCTGCGTGCCCTCGCCGTACCCGGGCGGCAGGTACACCCTCAGCTGCCGGCGAGCCACGTCCGCCAGCGGGTTCGACTCCAGCGCGGGTGCCTGCAAGTCGCGCGTCTCGAGCACTCCCTTCATCCGTGCATCCCCCTCAAGGCCCCGCTCAGGAGCGGGAGCCGGGTTGCTTACCGAAGATCTTCATCACCTGCTGCAAATCTTCCCACGCCTTCTTCTTCTCTTGGGGACTTCGCAGCAGGTACGCGGGGTGGAAGGTGGGCATCAGCTTCACCCCCTGGTACTCCCGCCAGTTCCCCCTCAGCCGTGTAATGGGCGTGGGGTCCCGAAGCAACGTCTGCGCCGCGAATTTCCCCAGCGCCACGATCACCTTGGGCTGCAACGCCAGCAACTGCGCGCGCAGGAACGGCTCGCAGGCGGCGATCTCGTCCGGCTCCGGGTTGCGGTTGCCCGGCGGCCGGCACTTCACCACGTTGCAGATGTAGACCTGGTCCCGGCTGAAGCCCATCGCCTGGATCATCTTCGTCAGCAGCTCGCCCGCCGGACCCACGAAGGGCACTCCCTGCAGATCCTCTTGCTCTCCCGGGCCCTCGCCCACGAAGACCAGCTCGGCGCGCGGGTTGCCCACTCCGAAGACGATGTTCTTGCGCCCCGTGCACAGCTTGCAGCGGCGGCAGTCGCCCAGCTCGCGCCGGATCTGATCCAGCGTGGGGCGCTCGCCCTCCACCACCCCCGGCAGCGGTCCCGGGTACGGCGGAGCCTGCTGCGGCACGTCAATGAGCCTCTCGCTGCTTGCCTCCGCGGCGGGACGGGCCGCCGGGGCGCGAGCGGGAGTCTCGGCTGGCGGAGCCCGGGGAGCCGGGGCCGCGCTCGGAGCTGCCGGGGGAGCGGAGGACCGGGTGGGAGCGGACTCCGGACGAGGTGTGGGACGTGGGTCCGGTGTGGCAGACGCCGTGGGTGCAGGCGCGGCAGGAGCCTCCGCGGCTGGCGGAGACTTCGCGCCCCGAGGAGGCATCATCGCTCTCAGTGAAGCCGAGCGCTCGGCGGCCTGCTTCGCCGCGTCCACGAGCAGCACTCGGCCTCCCGTCTCCTCCTGCCACAGCAGGTGGCGACGCAGGTCCTCAACGACTTCACCCAGCTCCTCGGTGGATTCGCGCGGGTCGTTCACGTTAGCCCGATGGGTAATGGAGGCAGTGCCTCCGGTTCAATGAGCCAGCCTGGGCCCGCTCCCGCACGCTTACCGCACGGGCGAGCACGGCGCCACGGTCAACGGCACCCATCCTATAGGTAGGCGGGCTCGTTTCCAACGTGCCACGTCACTTCACGCTCCGGTCGCCTGCTGCCCGGCCGGCGCGGGAGCCAGGCTCAGGAGCAGCTCCAGGATGCCCTGGGCGACCTCGCGCTTGGTGCCGTCCAGGTCCTTCTGCACACCCGAGCGCATCAACACGGTCACCCGGTTGGTGTCCGTCCCGAAGCCCGCGCCCGGCGCCGTCACATCGTTGGCCACGATCGCATCCAGGCCCTTGCGCTCCAGCTTCTCCCGAGCGTGCTCCAGCACGCGCTCGGTCTCCGCGGCGAACCCCACCACCAGCGGCCGCTTCCGCGCTCCCGCCACCTTGCGCGAGGCCTCCGCGAGCACGTCCGGCGTGCGCACCAGCTTCAGCACCTCCGGGCTCTCGCCCTTCTTCACCTTCTGCGGGGCTCGCGTCTCCGGCCGCCAGTCGCTCACCGCCGCCGAGGCGATGAACAGGTCCACGGACTCCACCCGCGAGAGCACCTCGCGCGCCATGTCCTCCGCGCTCACCACGTCCACCACCTCGAGCCCCGTCCGGTCCACCGCGCCCACCGGCCCCAGCACCACCGTCACCTTCGCCCCGAGCGCCCGCGCCGCCTCCGCCAGCGCCAGCCCCATCTTCCCCGTCGAGGGATTCGAGATGAACCGCACTGGATCCAGGAACTCCCGCGTGGGCCCGGCCGTGATCAGCACACGCTGGCCCGCCAGCGGCCCAGTGCCCAACCGCGCCGCCGCCGCCGCCACGATCGCCGGCACCTCCGCCAACCGCCCCGCGCCCACGTCGCCGCAGGCCAGCATCCCCGCTCCCGGCCCCACGAACGCGAAGCGCGGATCCGCGGCCAGCGCCGTCACGTTCTCCTGCGTCAGCCGGTTCTCCCACATGGCCACGTTCATCGCCGGGGCCAGCAGCACGGGGCCGCGGAACGCCAGCAGCGAGGTCGTCACCGCGTCCCCGGCCATCCCCACTCGCACCCGCGCGAGCAGATCCGCCGTCGCGGGCGCCACCACGTACAGCTCCGCCCAGCGCGCCAGGTCCAGGTGCCCGAAGTTGCCTTCCTGGTTGGGATCGAAGTAGTTCGTGAGCACCGGGTGCCCGCTGAGCGCCTGGAAGGTCAGCGGCGTGACGAACTCCTTGGCCGCCTCCGTCATGGCCACGCGCACCTCGGCGCCGGCGCGCCCCAGCTCGCGCACGAGCTCGCACGCCTTGTACGCCGCGATGCCTCCGCCCACTCCCACGACTACCCGGCGGCCCTGCAGTGCCGATGCGTCCATGGGACTTCCTTATGCGCGAGCGGGCGGGCTCGCAACCTCACAGCGCTTCTTCACCTCAAGAGCGAGATTTCTCCCGAGCCCGGCACATCCACCGTCCGCACCACCGCGCCGTCCGGCGTCTCCGAGTGGAAGTTCGCCCACACCACCGTGTAGTGCCCCGGCGGCAGCCCCTGCAGCGTCACCCGCTCGGAGCGCGGCTGGTAGATCATCTGCCCGTAGCTGGCGTGCATCAGCTCCATGGGCGGACTGCCCACCGAGGACATGTCGCCCGCCACCACCCAGAGCGCCTTGCCTCGCTCGGGCTTGAGCACCACGTTGATGGACCCCGAGCCCGGCACCGGCCCGATGTTCAGCCGCTGCTCGGCGCCCTGGATCTGCACCAGCAGCGCCGGCTCTCCGACGAACTCGCGGTCCGCGCCCAGCATGAAGCGGTAGTTGCCCGGAGACAGGTCCGTGCTGAACGAGCCGTCCGGTCCCGTCACCACGATGACGGGATCTCCGCGATCGGAGTTCACGCCCTCGAGTTGGAAGCCCGCCGCGGGCTGGCCGCTTGGCAGGTACACCGAGCCCGTCACATGCGTCGCGGGCCGCAAGGTCAACTCCACCGGTGCCTCGTTCCCGCGGGTGATGGACTGCGTCGCGCTCAGCCGGCCCTTGCGCGCGGACACCGAGAACTGCGCCACATAGGGCGGGCTGGAGAGCGTGAAGTGTCCATCCGCCCCGGAGAGCACGGACTCGTCACACACCTCGCACGTCACCACCGCGTCGGCCACGGGACTGCCGCTCTCGTCATGCACCAGCCCGGTGAGCGTCGGCGCCCGCTGCATCACCAGATCTCCCAGATCCGGCGCCACGGGCCGATCCACCATCAGCGGCTCGTACCCCGGCGCGTCCACCGAGACGATGATGCGATCTCCCGCCACGGCCAGGGCCACCTCGAAGCGCCCATCGGGAGAGGACACGTCATGCTCGTCCAGGCGGAAGCGCTTCACGGGCGCCCCATCGTCGCCCACCACGCGCCCCCGGAACATCGGACGCCGCTTGAGCACGACCTTCACGGGCGGGCCTCCGGGGCTGCCCTCGGCGTGGTCCACCTGATCGTAGCCCGGGTGCCGGGCCTCCACGCGGTAGGTGCGATCCGGACGCAGCGCGCGGATCTCGAAGTGCCCGCGCCCATCGCTCGCCACCGGCTCCGCGCCGCGAGGCATCACCACCAGGGTGGCTCCGGCCACGGGCGCGCCCTGATCATCCACCACGTCTCCCGAGAGTGAGGCTCCCGGCTTGAGCTCGGCGGTGACCTTCACCACCTGCCCGTCTTCCACCTGCACCTGCTTGCGCTCCGAGGGCAGGTAGTCCGGGTGCGAGGCCACCATCCAGTAGGAGCCCGCCGGCAGGCCTCGCATGGGCACCACGCCGTCCGGCCCCGAGGGCCGATCGCTGCGGAAGATGCCCTGCTGATCCACCCAGAGGACGACATCCGCGCCCTCGACCCGGCGGCCCTCGGACGTCACCGTGACTTCCATCGCCGCGGCCGGCTCCAGCTCCAGCCGCACTCCGGACGCGGGCGCCGTCACCTTCACCTTGCCGCCGCCCCACTCCGAGTGGTGCGCGTGCAGCTCATACAGGCCCGGCGTGGGCACCTGCGCCGTGAACCGCCCGTCCACGTCCGCGATCACGTTGTCGCCCGTGGGCTGGATCAGCACCGAGACATTGGGCGCGGGCCGCCCGTACTCGTCGATCACCTGCCCGGAGATGAGGATCGCCCGCGTCATCTCCAGCTCGAGCGACGTCTCGCCGGCCTTCACTCGGGCGGGGATGTCCACGTCCTTGAAGCCCTCGGCTTGCCCGAGCAGCAGGTAGTCGCCCACGCCCAGCGGCCCGAACTCCACGAGCGCTCCCGTGGAGGCCTTCACCTTGCGGATCACCTCGCCCTTGGACGTGCGCAGCGTCACCTCGGGCTGGGGCACGGGCTGGCCCGCATCGTCCACCACCGTGACGAGCAGCCGCCCCGCCTCCTCCAGCTCCACCGTCACCTGGGTGAGCTTGTCCTCCAAGGTGAGGATGCGCGGCGCCGAGCCCAGGCTCCCCGCCTCGGCGGAGATGACCACCTCGTCCGGGTACAGCCCGGTGAAGCGCGCCGGCTCGCCCTGCGTGCGCAGCTCACGCGCGAGGTGATCTCCCTTCAGCCGCACCGTGGCCGCCACGGGCGCGCCGTTGTGCACCACCTTCACTTCCAGCGTCCGCGCGGGCGTCAGCTGCAAGCGCACCGGCTGCGGGCCCGCCTCCACCTGGGGCTCCACCGCGGGCAGAAAGCCCTCCGCGCTGGCGACGATGTAGAAAGGCCCCTCGCCCAGCCCATTCAGCGTGAAGAAGCCCTCCCCTCCCGCCACCGCGGTGTCTGGCAGCGACGTACGGCGGGACACCGCGTAGACATGCGCGGCCGCCACCGGCTGCCCCGCGTCATCCACCACCTGCCCGGTGATGCTGCGAAGGGCGGGCAGGTACAGATCCACCGGCTCGCCCGGAGCCGCGCGCTGCCGCATCGCCACGCCGTAGCCCGCCGCCTTCGCCCACACCGAGAAGGACACACCCGCCAGGTGCTGAAAACGGAACCGGCCCCCTGAGTCCGTATGCTCGGTCGCCCGGGGAGTCAGGAAGCCGTGCTGCTGCTCGAAGAAGGCCAGCGTCTGCAGGCCGCTCTCGCGCGCCGGGCAGGAGAGCAACGGCAAGCCGCACTCCTCGCAGCGCACGGAGGTGATCGTCTTCTGCGCGCTCGCCGCGAGGAACACCTCCGCGCCGGCGATGGGGTGTCCGGTCGCATCCAGCACCCGGCCCGTGAGCCCCAACCCCTCGGCGTCTCCGGAGGAGATCTCGACCGCCTGGAACTCAGGCAGCGCACGCGCCGCGGGGGCCTCCGGCGCTGAGGCTCGGGCAGAGTGCGCGGGCTCCGGCCGCAGCCAGAACACGGCCGCGCCGACCACCAGCAGAGACGCAGCTCCTATGACGAGCCATTTGCGCATCGGATACCAGGCCGGACCTTAATCCGCGGCGAGCCCCCGAACGTCCCTTCTTTGCTGGAAATTCCCTGCTCGTCACCCTGTGGACTCCATGCACTTTCGGACACAGCCGCCCTTTAGGGCACAGCCTCCCACACACCGCGCGACGGAGCGGGTCGCCCGGGCTCAGACCTCCTCAGGGCTTCCGCGCGGGTGAGTAGCGCTCATCCGGCGACAGCGCCGCGAGCAGCGTCGAGAGTGGGACGGACTTCGACTCCTGCCGGAGCTCCACATCACGGAAGAAGACGAGCGGATCGGTGGGCTCCGGCGAGTCCAACCGGATGACCAACCAGGCGTTTCCCCCCGGCAGGCTGCCCGCTCCAAGCTCCGGGCCATCGGACACGTGAACGGGCCCGAACTCAAGCCAGTTCACCTCGAAGGTGGGCAGAGCGCCTCGGAAGCGAGCATCCGGCCACTGGGTGTCATACAGAAAGCTGCGAATCGGCTCCGGGATCTCCCGGCCCACATGCAGCTTGGGCCTCAGCGGAGACACCCACCGATAGACGCCCCCGAGCCGGGCGATCTCCTTCTGCACCTGGGGCGAGGGCTTGCCCGCGTTGTGCGATGTCGCCATCACCCGGGCCGACGCCGGGCTCCCGAAGGCCCACCCCTTCTGCGCCGTGGCGCTCGAGGGTGCCTGCTGGGCCGCGGCAGGCGGAGGCGGCTTCACCAGAGTCGCCAGGACGGCCAGAGCCGCGCTCGCGTTGACCATAGTGCCCACGAACAGCCAAACCGCCATGCCTTCGGACTCAGCGCGGCCCGCAGTCACCGACTGCAGCTGCAACAGCACCCACCCTGTCGAAGCCGCCAGCAGCCCACTGGGAATCAGGACTTCCAGGAACGCACTCCACCGCAACCGCTGCCCGACATTCGAGCGGATCGCGCCGAAGAGCACAACGAGCGGCACAAACCAGAATCCGATGAAGCCGCCCACGAGCCCCTCGAGCAACCCGCGAAGGTCAATGTCGAAGATCCCCGTGTCTCCCCAGCTCTTGCCCAACGCTCTGCCCACCCACGCGAGCGCATAGCCCGCGCCCTCGCCGAGTGCGCTCGCGATGAGCAGCCACGCCCACAAGCTCCCGATCGATCCCAGCCGGCGATGTGCGAACAGGAGCGCGCTGGCGTACACCACGAGCGCCAGAACGCTCGGGAGAAAACTCACGGTAGGCATTGGCACCTTCTCCCCTCTGTCACGCACTCCCGGGCGTGTGCCACACTAATCGAGCATCCCTCTTCTTTCGAAGGATGTCCGACCTGGGGGGCGACATGGTGGAGCAGCGCTGGACGAATGATTTCCTGGATGCCATGCGGGAGCAGTGCGACCCCCTGGCGGATGAGGCGGTTCGCACCCTGTTCCAGGAGGGAAAGGTCCCCGCGGCCAACGCGCTGATGAAGCAGCTCGTGGTCAACGAGAACGTCTCCGTGGAGCTGCTCGCGCCGCCGCTGCGCAGCTACTTCGAGCGCAGCGGCCAGCTGCCCACCTGGATGGACGCGGATCTCGTCCGCCAAGGCGAGGAGCTCTTCGAGCGCTATGGGCCTCACATCGTCACCGCGCTCTTCTGCGCGTCCCTGCCCTCCTGCTACGCCGCCGCGAAGGGCGTCCAAGTGCTCCATCTCACGGCGCGGCTGGAGACCGACTCCCACCGCCGGATCGTCGAGACGGCGCAGCTGATCGTGGACGTCATGTCTCCCGGAGGACTGGCGCCGGGAGGCCGCGGGCTGAGATCAACCCAGAAGGTGCGCTTGATGCACGCCGCCGTGCGCCACCTGATCCGGCAGAGCGGGAAGTGGAACCCCGCGTGGAATCAGCCCATCAACCAGGAGGACCTCGCGGGCACGCTGCTCACCTTCTCCACCGTCGTGCTCCAGGCCTTGGCGAAGATGGGCTGCGAGCTCTCGGAGGCCGAGCGCCGCGCCTACTACCACGCGTGGCGCGTGGTGGGCTTCGTGATGGGCATCGACGAGCGCTTGCTGCCGGAGGCGCTGGATGACGGCCTTCGCCTGCAGGGGCTCATCCAGCAGCGCAACTACGGAGCCACTCCCGAGGGGCATGCGTTGACGAAGGCCCTCGTGGAGCTGCTGGACCGCATCACTCCCGGGAACCTCTTCGACGGCATGTCCATCACGCTCATCCGCCACCTGCTGGGCGATGGCGTCGCGGATCTGCTCGCCGTGCCTCCCTCGGACTGGACGCGCGTGCTCGTCGGGCCGCTGCGGATGCTCGGCTGGGTGGGGGATGAGCTGGTGGACCTGCACGGGCCGCGAGCGGTGAAGCTCGTGGAGCTGATCGGCCGCAAGATCCTGGAGGGGCTCGTCTGGGTGAACCGCGGACCGGAGCGGCTGCCCTTCCGTCTGCCCACGCAGCTTCGCGAGTCCTGGAACGTGCGCGGCTGGGAGCGTGCCAAGCTATAGGCCCGCGCGAGGCAGCGGCGCGCCGGGGACCCGCGTGGGCTGTCTGGCGCCTCGGGCGAGCTTGCGCTCCAGGCGCGAGATGCGGTGGCGCTGATCCTCGGCGGGCTCGGCGGTGGTGGTGAGCCGCGCGTGGTGCAGCGCCCGAGCCACATCCTTGATCGAGTGCTCGTACAGCTTGGAGAGCGCCAGGTGGAGCGGCGCGGCCTGGGCCCCTCGGGCCGAGGTGAGGGCCTGCTCCAGCAGCGAGACCGCCGACTTCGCGTCTCCCGAACGGCGTGACAGGCGGGAGGCCAGCGTGAGCGCCTCAACGCTCACCGTGCCCCCACCCTTCGCGGCGGCCCGAGCGAAGGACTGGGCCCGCTCGTAGTCGCCTGCTCGCAAGGCCACGCCCGCGAAGCCCAGCAGATCTCGCGGGTCCTCCTCCTCCGAGCGATTCGAACGGAAGCGCCGCACCAGCTCGCCCAGCAGCGCCGCCAGGAGCAGGAGATCGTTCGCGTTGTGCTCCAGCACCGGCGTGAGGGCCGCGCTGCTCCCGCCGCGAAGGAAGCGGAAGTAGAGGTCCGGGATCAGCGCCCCATCCACGTCGCCGATTCGGCGGTGCCCGAGGATGTGCTCCTCCAGCTGCACCAGGCGCGTGCCAGAGCCGCGGTGCTTGAAGACCCGCCGCGAGCAGTGCAGCAGATCCAGGTGTGGCAGCTCTGCGGGCACGGGTACTCGGTTGAGCACGAAGCGCGTGCGCAGCAGCGGCCAGTCGAAGCTCTTCCCGTTGAAGGTCACCAGACAGGAGGACTCCGCCATGCGCTCGGCCAGCATCCGGAGCATGGGGCCTTCCTCTCCCAGCCGGCGAAGGAAGAGTTGCTGCACTCGAAGCGAGCGCTCCTCGAACCACGCCAGACCCACGAGAAAGGGCACGGTGCCCGTTCCCCCCGCCAGCCCCGTCGTCTCTGTGTCCAGGTAGAGCACTCGCCGGAAGTCCACGCCCGCAAGTCTCGGGTCCAGCGCGAGGCTCGCCACCAGCGGAGCCTCCACGTCCCAGGCGCCCACCAGCGGAGCCGAGCCATGGAGATGCTCCGGCGGCAGCACGCGCTCGGCGATGTGGACCAGCCCATGAGCCGTCATCCGTGGCTCGGCCGGGAGCGGGCCCGGAGGCGGCGTGACCGTCGCCCTCCGACGCCCCGTAGAGGAGTCCTGCCGCTCGGACCAGTCGCTGAGCATCCGCTTCAGCGCCGCGATGCGAGGATCCTGGGACTTCGGCGCTTCAGGCCCGGCAGACACCGGCGCAGCAGGAGCAGGCTCCGGCTCGGGAGCCGCAGGCGGCGCCTCCGCCGGCTTGCTGCCGGGGCCGACGCTGGAGAGCCGTGCCAGCTTGCGCTTCAGATCCACCAGGCACCTCGCCTACTGCGTCCGCACTCCGAGCGCCGACAGAATCTCCAGACCCAACGCCTTGCGAGGATGGGGCTCTGCTCGCACACCTCCCGGCAGTGAGCCCGCGGCGGGGCCAATGCACGCGGGACAACCATCCTCACACGGGCACGCCTCCAGGAGCCGCTGCGCCCGCCATAGCAACTCCTGGCGCTGATCAAAGAGCCGCGCGGCCAGCCCGACTCCGCCCGGCACGTTGTCATAGAGGAAGATCGTCGGATCGAACCCTACCGCCCCATCCTTGCGCGGAGGCCCATCAGCGTCGTCCTTGCTTCCAAGCGTCTTGCCCAGATCGCGCGGATCGATCATCAGCCCCACGCAGGCCACGGTCCGCAGCGCGTTGGCGAGCCCACGCAGAGCGTCGATGACCGCGGGCCGCGGCGCGTTCATGGAGCGCACCACCGTCTCCGGGACGGTGAGCCAGAGCGACGTGGTGTGCATCTGCATCTCGGGCAGGTTCACGTCGCCGTAGCCCACGTTCTCGTGGGTGTGGAACTTGATCTTCTTGTAGCCCACCACCTTCTCGATGACGCTCACCTCGCCGAACCCCGAGCGCAGCTCCGCGCCCATGGGCGCCTCCTGGTCGCGCTGGATGACGTTCACCCGGACGTAGGTCATCGCGTCGGTGAAGTAGTCCGGCGCCACCTTGCGCACGTAGGCCTTGTGGTTGTCGTAGTCGAAGCGCTCGACCTGATACTGCTCGGCCTCGTGCTGGTAGATGGCCTGCTCGTGCAGCATCGTGTGCGCCGAACGGAAGTCCATCTCCGCGAGCGTCCGGTCGGTGCCCAGCTCGATGATGACCACGTTGTCCCAGCCCACGCTGCGCAGGGAGACGTGGTTGGCGGGGTACGCATCCGCCGACCAGTGGAACACCTGTTTGCCCTCGGGGCCCGGTGACGGGTGCACCACCTGGTGCTGCGTGAGGAACCCGAGCGCGTCCGTGGTGGCCTCGGCCGGCACGTCCCCGAAGGAGTCCCCTTGCTCGAAGGGCAGCTCGAAGGCGGCGCACTTGAGGTGCTGGACCAGGATCTCCACGTTGTCCGGATCGATGCGCGCGTGCTCCACCGGAGCGCCAATCAGGTGACGCGGATCCGCCGCGAGGTATTGATCCAGCGGCGCACTCGAGGTGACGAGGAGCGCGAGGCTGCCCGCCCCTCGGCGCCCAGCCCGGCCGAAGCGCTGCATGAGCGCCGCCACCGAGCCTGGGTAGCCCGCGCACACCACCGCGTCCAGCGAACCGATGTCGATGCCCAGCTCCAGCGCGTTGGTGGCCACCACGCAGCGCACCTCGCCCGCGCGCAGGGCGGCCTCGGTGGCCCGGCGGGTCCCCGGCAGGTAGCCGCCGCGGTAGCCCTGGATCAGCGCCGGGTCCAGCTTCTCCTCGACGAACCGATCCCGGAGGTACTTGAGCATCACCTCCACCGAGTTGCGCGACTGGCCGAACAGCAGCGTGGACACGTTGGAGCGCACCAGATCCGCCACCAGCCGCACCGCGCTCTTGAGGTAGCTGGCGCGGATGCCCAGCTCCGCGTTCACCACGGGCGGGTTGTAGACCATGATCCGGCGCTCGCCCGAGGGAGCACCGCTCTCGGACACGAGCGCCACCTCGCGGCCCAGCATCCGCTCGGCGTGCGCCTTCGGGTTGCCGATGGTCGCCGAGGCGAAGATGAAGACAGGCGACGAGCCATGGAACCGCGCCACGCGCTGGAGCCGGCGCAGCACGTTGGCCAGGTGCGAGCCGAAGACGCCCCGGTACGTGTGCAGCTCGTCGATGACGACGTAGCGCAGGTTGGAGAAGAGCCGCGCCCAGTTCGCGTGGTGCGGGAGGATGCCCGTGTGCAGCATGTCCGGGTTGGTGAGCAACACGCCGCTGCGCTCTCGGGCCGCCCGGCGCGCATCCGCCGGCGTGTCTCCATCGAAGGTGATGGCGCCGTGCTCCAGCCCCGCCTCGCGCAGCAGCACGCGCAGGGACTCCTCTTGGTCGCGGGAGAGCGCCTTGGTGGGAAACAGGTAGAGCGCCCGCGCCTGAGGCTCGCGAGCGAAGCGCTCCAGCAACGGGAGGTTGTAGCAGAGGCTCTTGCCCGAGGCCGTCGGCGTGGCGATGACCAGGTTCTTCCCCGAGCGCGCCAGCTGGAAGGCCTCGGCCTGGTGAGAGAAGAGCTGCTCGATGCCTCGGCGCTGGAGCGCTCCACGCACCGCGGGTGCCACGTCCTCGGGAAGCGAGGCGTAGACGCCCTCCCGAGCCGGGGTCACCTCATCCAGCGCGAAGCAGGGCCAGAGCTGCTTGTCAGCGCGCCACCCTTGGAGCACGGCATCGAGCCCGCGAGGCCCTGCCCAGGGGATGCGCCGAGCGCCCGCGAAAGCTGCCTCTTCCTTCTCAGGCTTCATGGGGTCGGGCACTGTACAGACGTGCACCCCACGGAAGCAACTGGAGTTCCCGCCGTCCCGGGTTCACCTCTGGGCCGGTGCGGAGACGCCGCCGGCCTCTGAGTCGCGCGCCGCCACTCCGGTGCCCTTGGCGGGGCTCGCGGTGCTGATCTGCAGCAGCGGAGACTGGGTCGTGTAGAGCAGCTTGTAGGCGTTGTAGCTCCCGAGCACCTTCTTCACGTAATCGCGCGTCTCCTCGAAGGAGATGTGCTCGACCCACTCATCGAGGTCCGCCTGCGGCAAGGCCTTCTGCCAGCGCTCCACCGCCTCGGGCCCCGCGTTGTAGGCGGCCACCGCGAAGGCGGTATTCCCGCCGAAGTGCTTGAGGAGCTGACGGAGGTAGGCGGCGCCCAGGCGGACGTTCTGGGCCGGATCCAGCAGCGCCTGCTCCCCCACCTTGGGAATCTTGAGCGAGGCCGCCACCTCCTGCGCCGTATCCGGCATGAGCTGGGTGAGCCCGAGCGCCCCCGAGGAAGAGCGGGCCCGGGGGTTGAAGCGGCTCTCCTGCCAGATCAGGCCCTGGAGCAGATCCGGATCCAGGCGGTTGGCCTTGGCCTGGCGCTCGATGAGCGAGCGATACGCGAGCGGCCACGTGGCCTCCCAGATGGGCCGGGACACGGGGCTCAGCGGACCACTCATCGCGTCCCCCAGCGTGGAGCGAGCCACCTTGCGCGCCGCCCAGCCCCGCCCGGTGTGCTGGAGCACCTGGTAGAGCAAGCGCGCCGGCCCCTCCGGGAGCGCTCGCTGATCCACCGCGAGCAGCTCATCCACGGCGCCGGGCATCCCCAGCCGGATGAGCTCCACGCCCGCCGCGAAGTGCGAGTCCTTCGCGAGCCGCCCGAGCGGCAGCGGCCAGACCACGCTGGGATCCGCGCCGGGCTCCGAGGCGGGCTCCACGCTGGAAGCCAGCGTGGTCTCGGGGACGGCGGGCGACGCGCGGACCAGCCGCCCCGGAGCCAGCAGCGCGAGGCGCGAGCGAGCCAGCATCCCGTACCAGATGGCAGGGCGCTCGGTGGCGATGCGCTCATAGGTAGCGAGCGCGGTCTCCACCTGGTTCTGGCTCTCCATCACGCGCGCATACCAGTACCGGGCGCGCCAGAGCGCCTCGTCCGTCCGCGCGGCGGGCGGGAGCTTCTCCACGGCTTGCAGCGAGGCCAGCGCCGCCTCCTTCTCGCCGCGGCGCTGGTGGAGCCAGAACGCCCGGAACAGCGCCTCGGACGCGAAGTTGCCGCCGGGGTAGCGCTGAGCCAGCTCCTCATAGCGGGCCAGGGCGGTGTCCGGCTGTCCCCGGCGCTGGAGGAACCACGCCTCGAAGAAGAGCGCGTCATCCGCGTAGCCGTGCTCCGGATAGTCGCGCGCCAGCGTGTCGTAGGTGGCGATGGCGGCGTCCGGATCCATCACCGACTGCGAGTAGCCCAGCAGGAAGAGCGCCTGGGGCCGCACCTCCGGCAGGTTGCACTGCTGCACCACGGGCGTGAGCACCTGGATGGCCTTGCGATGCTGGCGCTCCTTCCGCAGGGCCTCGCCGTAGATGAGGCGCGCGTTGCAGGCCAGCGGGTCAGGCAGCGCCACATGGGGGAGCACCCCGTCGAGCAGCGCCATCGCCGAGTAGTTGTGGTGGATCTCCAGGAGCGCCTCCGCCCGGCGCACCTTCCACTTCAGGGGCAGCGACAAGCCCCGCAGCCGCTTCTGAGCCTGCTCCGCCTCGCGAGACAGGGGGCTGGTGGCCCACACCTCCAGCAGCGCCCGGTGCTCCGCGTTGTACTGGCCCTGCTTGCGCGCCAGATCGCACGTCGCCATCAGGGCCTGCATGCGGATGGAGTCCGGCCCGCGCGCCTTGCGGCTCTCGATGAGCTCCGAGAGCGCGCTCAGCGCTCCGTTGATGTCACGCCGCCGCTCGAGCACCCGGGCCAGGCTGAACCGCGCCTCGGGATAGAGCGTGGAGTCCGCGCTGACGGCCCGGTACTGGGTGGCCGCCAGCTCCAGCTTGCGCAGCTCCTCGTTGGCCTGGGCCGCGCGCAGCAGACAGTGATCACGCAGGGGCCCATAGTCCTCCGCCAGCGCGGCGAACTCGTCGGCCGCGGTGGCGTAATCCTCCATGTTGAACGCGCTCTGGGCCTTCAGGAAGCGGACCGGGAGCGTGGCCTCTTCAGCCTCGAGCAGCGCCCGCGTGCGGCGATAGCGAAACCGCTCGTACTCGGCCCGCGCCTTGGCGAGGTTTCCTTCCGCGAAGTAGGGCGCGAGCTGCTCCAGCCCGAACGTCGCCCCGTTGAGTTCGCCCGTGGAAGGTTGCGCGGTGGGAACGTCGAGCAGTTGCTCGAGCTGCTCCTCGGAGAGCACCCCGTCCGAGGGCCCCTCCTCACCGCCAGCCTGCGCCCACGCCGCCCTGCCCCCAAGCACGCCCACCCACGCCAACAGCACCACCGCGGTCCCCGAACAAAGAGAGGAGCCCTTCCGCGCGCGACCCATTCCAACCATGACAGCCCCCGCCCGTAGTCCTGGGCTGACATGGATGAACACGAGTGGCGCGACCGGAATTGGGGCCCGCGCGGAGAATTCTCGCGTCGTCGTCCAGAAGATACGCAGCGCCAAGAGCCGCACTGCCGGTGCACAAAACACGACGGCTCACGGTGACGCGTTCCCTACCTCCACCTCGCGCCAGGGCTGGCTTTGTGAGCCCTCGAACCAAACATGCCTCCCTCAGGGCTGTTTTTATCGAGGCACATGTTCCCTACCTTGCGCAGGTCGCTGGGGGGTCTCAGACATGGATGCATTATCACTGTGGAGCCTGGGACGAAGGCTGGCGCAATGGCGCGTGCCCTTGGCTTCGCGAATCGTGCGCAAGCTGGGGACCCTGCTCTACAGCGCATATCTCCCCGACGAGGCGGAGATCGGCGAGCACACGGTGCTCGGGTACAGCGGCATCGGGGTCTTCATCCATCCCCGAGCGCGCATCGGCCGGCACTGTTTGATCTCGCATTTCGTCTCCCTCGGAGGCATGGGCGGCAAGGAGGGAGCACCGGTCCTCGGGGACTACGTGCGCATCGGCACGGGGGCGCGGATCCTGGGCCCGGTCCGGATCGGTGACTTCGCGGTGGTGGGCGCCAACTCGGTGGTGGTGCGCGACGTGCCCGCGGGCACGGTGGTCTTCGGCATCCCGGCCCGGGTGGTGCGGACCTTGTCGGATCCCGCCGGGGACTACGAGCGGGAGACGGGGCTGCCCGTCGCGGTGGCGGATCGTGATCGCGCCCCGAGGCCCCGGCCCCAGCGCTCCAGGCCGCCCGGCGCATCCGTGTCCGGGCGCAACGAGCTCCGGACGGATGAGGATCCAGGCCTGTTCGACATCGGCGCACCACTGCTCTCCGAGCAAGAAGCACCGGCCCCCAAGCCCCCGCCCGTGCCCCCCCCGGAGTCCGTCACGCTGGAGTGGCCCGCCGGCGAGCCCTCCCCTCCGGATTCCCCCACGACCTGAGAAAGGACACCCCCATGCTGTCTCCCCAGATGCTTGCCATCAACGCTCCCGCGGTCGTGGAGCAGATCTCTCAATCCATCCGGACCCAGGTGCTCGGCACGCTGCGCCGGCGCGGAGTCGTGGTGGGGCTGTCCGGAGGCGTGGACAGCGCGGTGGTGGCGGCGCTGTGCGTCCGCGCGCTCGGGCGCGACAAAGTGCTCGCGCTGTTCATGCCCGAGCGGGACAGCTCGGAGGACGCGCTCCGCCTGGGACGCCTGGTGGCGGACAGGCTGGGTGTGGAGTCGCTGGTGGAGGACATCACCGCGGCCCTCCACGGCGTGGGCTGCTATCAGCGCCAGCAGGAGGCCATCCGCCAGGTCTTCCCCGAGTACGACGAGGGGTGGCGCTGCAAGCTGTCCCTGCCGCCCGTCCTCGAGGGGGAGCGCCTCAACGTCTTCCAGCTCACCGTGCAGGGACCGGACGGCGCGCAGCAGACCCGCCGGCTGCCCGCGAGCGCCTACCTCCAGCTGGTGGCGGCCACCAACTTCAAGCAGCGCCTCCGCAAGATGATGGAGTACTACCACGCGGATCGCCTGCACCGCGCCGTCGCGGGCACTCCCAACCGGCTGGAGTACGACCAGGGCTTCTTCGTGAAGCAGGGGGATGGGGCGGCGGACATCAAGCCCATCGCGCACCTCTACAAGAGCCAGGTGTACGCGCTGGCCGAGTACCTGGTCCTGCCCGAGGAGGTGCGCAGCCGCCCGCCCACCACGGACACCTTCTCGCTGCCGCAGACCCAGGAGGAGTTCTTCTTCTCGCTGCCGTACTCGCAGATGGATCTGTGCCTCTTCGCGCATGACCACGGCTTGCCGGAGGAGAAGGTCGCGAATGCGCTCGACCTGACGGTGAAGCAGGTGTCCGCGGTGTACCGGGACATCGAGGCCAAGCGCCGCGCCACCCGTTACCTGCACGCGCCGCCCCTGCTCGTCCAGCCACGGCAGGAGGGCTGAGCATGTGCGGCATCGCGGGAGTGTTCTCACTCGAGGAGGGGCTGCCTCCACCGACAGTCGAGCAGCTCGGCCGGATGGCGGCGGCGTTGCGGCACCGGGGGCCCGATGCGTCCGGCCTCTTCCGCGATGAGCGTACCGGCCTGGCGCACACGCGGCTGGCCATCGTGGATCCGGCGGGTGGGCAACAGCCCCTGGGCAACCCCGAGGGCACGGTGTGGCTCGTCTTCAACGGTGAGATCTTCAACCACGTGGAGCTGCGCGGAGAGCTGGAGAAGCAGGGCCACACCTTCCGGACGCGCTGCGACACCGAGGTGGTGCTGCAGGCCTACGAGCGCTGGGGGCCCTCGGCCTTCGAGCGCTTCGAGGGACAGTGGGCCGTGGCGCTGTGGGACTCGCGCGAGCGGAGGCTCGTGGTCTCGCGGGATCCGCTGGGCATCCGGCCCCTCTACCTCTGTGTCCACCGAGGGCGGCTGTACCTCGCCAGCGAGGTGAAGGCCCTCTTCGCGGCAGAGCCCTCCCTGCGGCGCGAGCTGGATCCCGTGGGCCTGGACGAGACGTTCACCTTCTGGAGCACCGTCGCGCCGCAGACCGTGTTCCGCGGCATCACCGAGCTGGAGCCGGGCCACACGCGCATCTACAGCGCCAGCGGGGTGCGGGATCATTGCTACTGGCGGCCTCGCTTCCCGCCCGAGGTGGAGCCGTTCCCGGGCTCGCTCACCGAGGCCGCGGAGGCCGTGGGTCAGGCCCTGCGCAACGCGGTGCGATTGCAGGTGACACGCGCGGATGTGCCCGTGGGCAGCTACCTGTCGGGAGGCCTGGACAGCTCGCTGGTGGCGGCGATGGGCCGCCAGATGGTGCCTGGGCCCTTCTACACGTTCTCGCTGCGCTTCGCCGACGCGGAGTTCGATGAGACGGAGTACCAGCGCCTGGTGGCGCAGCGAATCGGCAGCGAGCACCGGGAGCTGCTCGTCTCGCGAGCGGACATCGCCCAGGCCTTCCCGCAGGTCATCACTCACACCGAGCGCCCCCTGCTGCGCACCGCGCCCGTCCCCCTGTACCTGCTGTCTCAGCTGGTAAGGGACTCGGGGCTCAAGGTGGTCCTCACCGGCGAGGGCGCTGACGAGGTCTTCGCCGGCTACGATCTCTTCCGCGAGGCGAAGGTGCGCCGCTTCTGGGCGCGGCAGCCCCACTCCACGCTGCGGCCCCTGCTGCTGTCGCGGCTCTATCCGTACCTGGCTCGCTCTCCGGTGAACGAGCGCGCCATGGCGCAGCGCTTCTTCGGGCGCAACCTCGCGGGCTGGCGCTCGCCAGGGTTCTCTCACGAGCCGCGCTGGAACACGACCTCGGCCCTCAAGCGCCTCTTCAGCCCCGGGACTCGGGAGGCCTTGCAGGGAGTGAACGCCATCGATCGCCTGCGGAGCTCCCTGCCCGCGGCCTTCGAGCGCTGGGAGCACCTCGCGCAGGACCAGTACCTGGAGATGCGCACCCTGCTGTCCGGCTACCTGCTGTCCGCGCAAGGCGATCGGGTGCTCATGGCCCACTCGGTGGAGGGGCGCTTCCCCTTCCTGGATGCCAGCGTGGTCGCGCTGGCCGCGGCGCTGCCGCCCTACTTCAAGCTGCGCGGCCTGGACGAGAAGCACGTGCTCAAGCGCGCGGGCCGAGCCTGGCTGCCGCCCGCGATCCTGGAGCGAAAGAAGCAGCCCTACCGCGCCCCGGACGCCAGCTGCTTCTTGGAGCCTGTGGCGAGGGGATGGGTGGAAGAGCTGCTCTCCGAGCACTCGCTCGCGGACAGCGGGCTGTTCGAGCCACGCGCGGTGGAGCAGCTCTGGCGCAAGTGTCTGGCCCAGGGAGACCGAGCCCCCCTGTCCAACGCGGACAACATGGCCCTGGTGGGCGTGCTCTCCACCCAGCTCCTCCACTTCCAACTGGTGCGCCGCGCTCCCGACTGGAGCGCCACCGCCCGCCCCGACTCGCTGACGGACCTCCTGACCCCATCGATGAGAGCAATCCCATGACCGAAGCCATCCCCCTCCTCCATGACTACCTCAGCCACTCCGCGCGGCGCCTACCGGGCAAACTGGCTCTGGTGTGCGGCGATCGCCGCCTCACCTACGCCGAGCTCGAGCTGCGCTCCAATGCCCTGGCCCATGCGCTCGTGCGCCGAGGAGTGACGCGCGGAGACCGCGTCATCGTCTTCGCGGAGAACACCGTCGAGGCCGTGATCTCCTTCTGGGCGGTGCTGAAGGCCAACGCGGTGGTGGTGATGGTCAACCCGCAGACGCGTGCGGACAAGCTGACCTACTACCTCAACGACTGCCGCGCCGCCGCGCTCATCTCCGAGGCACGCCTCTCCTCCGAGTTCCTCCCCGCCATGGCTCGGACGCGCCACCTGCGCGCCGCCATCATCGCCGGCACCCTGCCCCCGCCATTGGTGGACGGCTCCGCGCCGCTGACGTCCTGGGAGGATGCGCTCTCCGGCGAGATCTCCGCCGTCCCACTCCCACGCCAGTGCATCGACATGGATCTGGCCGCCATCATCTACACCTCGGGCAGCACCGGCGAGCCCAAGGGGGTGATGCTCACCCACCGCAACATGCTCACCGCCGCCACCTCCATCTCCACCTACCTGGGGATGGTCGAGGACGACGTGGTGATGAACGTGCTGCCGCTCGCGTTCGACTACGGCCTCTATCAGCTCATCCTCACCACGCGCGTGGGAGCACGGCTGGTGCTCGAGCGCTCCTTCGCCTTCCCCGCCCGGGTGCTCACGAAGCTCGTGCAGGAAGGGGTGACGGGGTTCCCCGGCGTGCCCACGATCTTCTCCATCCTCGCGGAGATGAAGGGCCTGTGGGGTCAGGACTTCTCCCGGCTGCGCTTCGTGACGAACACCGCCGCGGCGCTCTCGCTCAAGCACATCCGCATGCTGAAGGAGCTCTTCCCCCACAGCCGCATCTATTCCATGTACGGGCTCACCGAGTGCAAGCGCTGCACGTACCTGCCGCCCGAGGATCTGGAGCGCAAGCCCACCAGCGTGGGGATCCCCATCCCCAACACCGAGGTGTGGGTGGTGGATGAGCACGGCCAGCGGGTGGAGCCGGGCCAGATCGGCCAGCTCGTCGTGCGAGGCGCCACGGTGATGCGCGGCTACTGGGAGAAGCCCGCCGCCACCGCCGAGCGCCTCAAGCCCGGCCCGCTCCCGGGCGAGTCCGTCCTCTACACGGGAGATCTCTGCCGCATGGACGAGGAGGGCTACGTCTACTTCGTCGGGCGCATGGACGACATCATCAAGTCCCGCGGCGAGAAGGTGGCGCCCAAGGAAGTCGAGTCCACGCTGATGAACATCCCCGGCGTGAAGGAGTCCGCCGTCATCGGCGTGCCGGACCCGACGCTCGGCCAGGCCGTGAAGGCGTTCGTGGTGCTCGAGCAGGGCGCCACGCTCACCGAGAAGGAGCTCCAGCGCGAGTGCCTGCGCGCCCTGGAGCCCTACGCCGTGCCCCGCTACATCCAGCTCGTCCCTCAACTGCCGAAGACGAGCACCGGGAAGATCAAGAAGACGGAACTGAGCTGACGGAGGACACCGGTATGCAAATCCAACGCGTGCTGTGGCAGTTCATCACCACCAACTTCTATCCGGGCGAGAACTTCGTGCTCACGGATGACGTGTCCCTGCTCGACTCGGGGCTCATCGACTCGACAGGCGTGCTCGAGCTGATCACCTTCCTCGAGGCCGAGTTCGGCATCACCATCGACGACACGGAGGTGGTGCCCGAGAACCTGGACTCGCTCGGCCGCATCACCGCGTTCGTGGCGAGCAAGCAGGCCGCGCGGGCCCCACGCGCTCAACTCGCGTGAGGCCACCGGCGGCCACGCCGAGGCTCACTCCTCGGCGAAGGGCTGGACGGACTGCGCCACGGCCAGCTCCTGGCGAGCCTCGCTGAGCTCCGAGTTCGTCGCGCGCAGCCGGTCCGACAGCACCTGCACGAAGCTCCAGAGCATCTTCACCGCGAGGATGGACTCGCGCTTCATCAGGCTCATCAGGTCCGGCCGGGAGATGACCATGGTCCGCGTGGGCTCGGTGGCGCGCACCGTCGCCGAGCGCGGCGCGTTGTCGATGAGCCCCATCTCGCCGAAGTGCCCACCGGCGCGCAGCTCCGCGATCTCCACGCCGTTCTTCTCGATCACCACGCGGCCGCGGATGACGACGAACAGCTCCTCGCCCGGCTGGCCCTCCACGACGATCTCCCGCCCCGCGGGGAAGGTGCGCGTGGTGGCGATGGACAGCACCGCCGTCTGCTCCTTGTAGGTGAGGTGCCGGAAGAGCGGGATCTTCCGCAGCGCCTCCATGCGCGACTGCGCCTCGCTCGTCTCCTCGCTGGCCACCGCGCCGTCGCCGGCCACCTTCACCACCACGGCGGTGATGTTGTCCTTGCCGCCGCGCTCGTTGGCCGTGTCGATCAGCTTCTTGGGCAGCTCGCCCGCCGCCACGGTGCTCACCAGCGGCAGCATCTCCTCGTCCTCGATGTAGCCGTGCAGGCCATCCGAGCAGAGGATGAACACGTCGCCCGGCATCAGGTCGACGATCAGCGTGTCCACCTGCACGGACTCCTGGATGCCCACCGCGCGAGTAATCACGTTGCGGTACTGCGAGCTGGCCGCCTGCTCCTTGGTGATGGTGCCGGCCTTGAGCTGCGCGGCCACCAGCGTGTGGTCCTCGGTGAGCCGGTGGCACTGCCCGTGGCGCACCAGGTACACGCGCGAGTCACCCACGTGGCCGATGACACCCTTGTTCCCGCTGAGCGCCAGGCACACGAAGGTGGTGCCCATGCCGCGCTTGGCCGCGTCCGCCAGGGCCATGCGGTAGATGTCCGCGCACGCGCGCTGGATGGCCACCTCCACCAGCGCCGCCGCCGCCGCGCGGCTGTCCTGCGATGGGTTGGAGGCCAGATCCTTCAGCAGGTGCTTGTTGGAGGTGATGTGCTGCTTGACCACCTCGGTCGCACGCGCGCTGGCCACTTCGCCCGCGGCGTGGCCGCCCATGCCGTCAGCGACGATGTAGAGGCCCAACCCCGGGTCCACCAACATCGCATCTTCATTGTGCTGGCGCTTCCGGCCGACGTCGGTCAAACCGAACGCTTCTGTGGTCAATGCCACTGCGACACTCCCAAGGACTCCGAAGGATGGCTGCGCACGTTACGCAGCCTGCCGAAGACCTGGCAAGGTGGACCCCCCAAACCCGGCAACGGCCACCCGGTCATAGGCGACTCGTGGGGGTCAACGCCAGTCCGCGAAGAGCCCCAGCAGCGCCCCGCCCGCGAACAGCCGGGCCACGCTGTGCTTGCTGTAGCTGAAGGGCTCGCCATACCCCCCGCTCACCCCCAGGACGACCGGCCCAAACGTGTAGCCCACCTGAATCCGCCCCTCCACCAGCCCCACCGTGTAGTGCTCGTTGTCCACGTTGGTCAGGTGCGCCCCGTACCAGAGGGGCCCGCCCGTCACCTGGAACCCCCAGTGGATTCCTTCTCGATCCTGGTTGCGGTAGCCGAACCCCGTCATGACGGTGTGCTCATAAAAGGTGTGAATGGGGATGTCGTATCCCTCGATGGCGGTGTCCGGCAGCGCCACCGCGTAGCCAATGCCCCCTTCCAGCAGGAACACCAGCGCATCCTGGCGATCCTCGAAGAACGTGAATTGCCACTGGAGCCGGGGCTGCGGCGTCACGGCTCCACCGCGGAGGTACGTGCCGAGAAAGGCGGCGCGAGGCAGCCAGAAAGGCGTCCGCCCGGCCTTATGGAAGGTGGGCACGTCGGGGTCCGGAGAGACGTCGGAAGCCGTCTGGGCAGACGCGGACAGCCCGAACAAGAGGGAAAACAGGAGCAATTTGCGGGACATGCCACCTTTCCGCCACCACAGACGGCGCTTGTCAACGAAGTGTTCGGAACGCTATAGCAGCGACCTCCACCGGCTGTACCGGGAGGCTGCTTTTGGCCACGTCGCTCCGGGCGTTCGTTTTCCTCGACTCACTGCAGCCGCAGCTGGCCGCGCACATCTGCACGACGTGCCGCGGCTACTTCCCGGTGCCCTACGTGGCGTCGATCTTCGTGGAGATTGCCCCAGGCATGGCGATCCACGGGCTGATCGACACCGCGCTCAAGAGCACGCGGGTGCACCCGGCCACCCTGGTGGTGGAGCGCGCCTACGGCATGCTCGAGGTGCACCACGAGGACAAGGGCGAGGTGCGCAGCGCCGGTGACGCCATCCTCACCCACCTGGAGGCCAAGGAGGAGGACCGGATCAAGCCGAAGCTGGTCTCCAACACCATCATCCGCGGCATCGAGCCGATGCACGCGATGATCCTCGACAAGATCCGCTTTGGCTCCATGATCGAGCCGGGCCAGTCGCTCTTCATCCTCGAGTGCGAGCCCGCGGCGTACGCGGCGCTGGCGGCCAACGAGGCGGAGAAGGCGGCCAACGTGAAGCTGGTGGATGTCACTCCGTACGGCGCCTTCGGCCGGCTCTACATGGCGGGCGATGAGGCGGAGATCGACGCGGCGGCGGCGGCGGCGGTGGCAGCGCTCAAGGGCATTACCGGCAAGGAGCCGGCGTCCTTCAAGGACAAGTGATTCGGCCGGCCCTCACGGGACGGCGTGACGTGGTTTCAGCGCAGCAGCGGAGAGGAACACACAGATGGCGGATGCACTCGGGCTGATCGAAACGAAGGGCTTCGTCGGCATGGTCGAAGCGGCGGACGCGATGGTGAAGGCGGCCAAGGTGGAGTTCGTCGGCTACGAGAAGATCGGCGGCGGCTACGTGACGGCCATCATCCGCGGCGACGTGGCGGCGGTGAAGGCGGCCACCGAGGCCGGCGCGCGTGGCGCCGAGCGCGTGGGGGAGCTGGTCTCCGTGCACGTGATTCCGCGTCCCCACGGCAACCTGGACATGGTGCTGCCGCTGGGCCGCAAGGGCGCCGCCAAGGCCGAGAACACCTGAGCCCCTGGGCCCTCTCCTTCTGGGAGCGGGCCGGGTGAGCCAGCCAGGAGCCGCGCATGCTGATGGGAAAAGTGGTGGGGACGGTGGTCGCCACCCGCAAGGAGCAGGAGCTCGAGGGCCTGAAGCTGCTCGTGCTTCGCGGCATGGACCTGGAGGGCAAGGTGAACGGGCCGGTGGTGGTGGCGGTGGACGCGGTGGGAGCGGGCGTGGGCGAGGTGGTGCTCTACTGCTCCGGCTCCAGTGCCCGGCAGACGAAGGTGACGAAGGACCGCCCCGTCGACGCGACCGTCATGGCCATCGTCGACCAGTTGGAAGTGGGCGGAACACTGAAGTACGTCAAGGAGTAGGCACCCCCATGCCAGTCGTGAAAGTCCGGGCCTCCAAGAGCCCGGCCAAGGGCAACTCCCTGGTCCGCAAGGTGACCGAGACGACGAGTGATCTGCTCGCGCAGAGCGATCGCGTCCTCGTCGTGTACGGCAAGGAGACTGCCAGCATCTACTACGAGGGTTCGGAGCTGCCCCCGTCCCTGCCCCGCGCCTCGTGAAGTGAAGCGGCGGGCGCCCTGCCCCGCCGGGAGCCCTGCCGATGAGCCTCGACTCGAAGCAAATCGACGCCATCGTCGATCAGGTGGTCCGCAAGCTCTCCAAGGAGCTGTCGGATCTGCCCCAGCCCGTCCCCGCCCCCGCGCAGCCGCCGCATGGCCACGCCGATGACCGGCGCGGCAGCGAGCGCCGCTACGGCACCGCTCCCCTCACCCCCGAGGCCCGGCCTCCCGTGCCCACAGGCCGCGCGGCCGCCTTCCACCGGGGCCGCAAGGGCATCTTCGATGACTTGGATGCCGCCACCGAGGCCGCCCGCGCCGCCTTCGAGATCTGGAGCGAGGCCCCGCTGGAGCTGAGGGGCCGCGTCGTCGAGGCCATGCGAGAGACGACCCGCCGCGCCGCCCACGAGCTGTCCGAGATGGCGGTGAAGGAGACGGGCCTGGGGCGCGTGGAGGACAAGATCAAGAAGAACCTCCTGTGCGCCAACAAGACGCCGGGCCCGGAGATCCTCCGGCCCGGGGCCTTCACCGGCGACCACGGGCTGGCGCTGATCGAGCGGGCGCCCTATGGCGTCATCGGCTCGATTACTCCGACCACCAACCCCACCGAGACGATCATCAACAACGGCATCGGCATGATCGCCGGGGGCAACGCGGTGGTGTTCAACGTGCACCCGAGCGCCAAGCGGGTGAGCGCGCACCACATCCAGCTGCTCAACGAGGCCATCGTCTCGGCGGGCGGCCCGGAGAACCTGCTGTGCGCGCTGGCCGAGCCGACGATCGACTCGGCCCAGGCGCTGATGAAGCACAAGAACGTGCGCCTGCTGGTGGTGACGGGCGGGCCGGCGGTGGTGCGCGCGGCGATGAACTCGGGCAAGCGCGCCATCGCGGCCGGCCCAGGCAACCCGCCGGTGGTGGTGGACGAGACGGCCCACCTCGCCCGCGCGGCCAAGGACATCGTCGACGGCGCGTCGCTGGACAACAACATCGTCTGCATCGTGGAGAAGGAAGTGTTCGCGGTGGCCTCCATCGCGGACGAGCTCAAGCAGCAGATGGAGCGCCACGGCGCCTTCGAGGTGACGGGCGCGGCCATCCACCGGCTGGAGAAGCTGGTGGTGCACGACGGCCACCCGGTGAAGGACTGGGTGGGCAAGGACGCGGAGAAGATCGCCGAGGCCGCGGGCATCCGAGTCCCTCGGGGCACGCGGCTGCTGTTCGCGGAGGTGGATGCGACGCACTCCTTCGTGCAGGCGGAGCTGCTGCTGCCGGTGCTCGGCTTCGCGCGCCTGCGCAACGTGGAGGACTGCATCGCCGCGGCCGTGCAGGCCGAGCACGGGTTTGGCCACACGGCGACGATGCACTCGACGAACCTGGACAACCTCAGCGCGATGGCCCGCATCATCAACACGTCCATCTTCGTGAAGAATGGCCCCTCGTTCGCGGGGCTGGGGATGACGGGCGAGGGCTACACCTCCTTCACCATCGCCTCTCCCACGGGTGAGGGGCTCACCACGGCGGTGAACTTCACCCGCGAGCGGCGCTGCACCCTCAAGGACTCGTTCCGCATTGTCTGAGCCCACGCCACTTCCCGGCCCCGCGCTGGCGCTGCTGGAGCTGGACTCCATTGCGCGCGGCTACGTCGTGGCTGACGCGGTGGTGAAGCGCGCGACGGTGACGCTGTCGCTGGCCGAGGCGGTCACGCCGGGCAAGTACCTGCTGCTCTTCTCCGGCGAGGTGGCCGAGGTGCAGGAGTCCTTCCAGGCCGGCGTGGAGGCCGCGGGCCGCACGCTGCTGGACAAGCTGCTGCTGCCCATGGCGGCCCAGGGGCTGGTGGACGGGCTCCAGGGCCGCTTCCCCGGCACGTTCGGCGAGAGCGTGGGGATCGTCGAGACGCACACGGTGGCGGCCGCGCTGCTGTGCGCGGACGTGGCGCTCAAGCGGGCCGACGTGGTGCTGGAGCGGCTCCAGCTGGCGCGCGGAATCGGCGGCAAGGGCGTCTTCGTGCTGGCCGGAGAGCTTCACATGGTGGAAGCAGCGCTCGAGGGCGCCGCCACCGCGGTGGAGTCCCACCTGCTGCTGACGACGGAGCTCATCCAGCGCCCCAGCCCCGAGCTGCGCGGCCGGGTGCTCTAGTTCCCCACGCTCCCGCTGATCCGACTTCAGCGGAGCGCGTCCCCCGCACGTCCGGCACCTGACCGAAGGCTCATTCGCCACGTCTGCTGGTCGACGGATATGGGCCCCTCAGGATTTCCCGTACTCCCGGTGTTTCAAGGCCGAGGGTACACATTTCCACATGAATCACGTGCACGCCCCTGCCGTAACGGAGGAAAGAGAATCGGAACATCCTTTGCAGCGGCAGACCGTGCCGGGCGTGGCTCGTGAGCCGGCCGTCGCGCAGGCCCCGGAGCTGCCCTACCGCGAGCTCTTCCTGGCCCTGGCCGAGGAGCTGCCGGACGCGATCTTCACCAAGGATCTCCAGGGGCGCTACACGTTCATCAACAGCGCGGGCGCGCGCTTCATCGGGCTGCCCGCGGAGAAGATCCTCGGCCGCAAGGACAGCGCGCTGATGGGGCCGGAGGAGGCGCGGAACACGCAGGAGTTCGATCGGCAGACGCTGCTGGCCGGGCGCATCCTCCGCGCGGAGATGAGCGAGTGGATGGCGGGAGTGCGGCGGGAGTGGCTGTCCACCAAGGGAGTGCTGCGGCGCCCGGATGGGCAGGTGATGGGGCTGTTCGGCATCAGCCGGGATCTGTCGGATCACCGGCGCAGCGAGGCGGCCCGGAACCAGAGCGAGGCGCTCTTCCGGACCGCGACCCAGAGCAGCTTCGATGCGTTCTTCATCCTCCGCAGCGAGCCCGAGGGGCTGCGTCTGCTGCACGTCAACCCCCACGCCGAGGCCCTGCTGGGCTGCGAGGCGCGAGCGGCGGAGGGGCGCCTGCTGTCCGAGTTTCCCCACGCGGCGTTCATCGCGCCGCTGCCGCTGTGCCAGGAGGTCTGGCGGACGGGAAAGCCGCATGACGAGGAGCTGAAGCAGGTGCTCCCGGGGCATGGCCACCGCTGGTTCCGCCGCCAGCTCAACGCGGTGGGCGAGTGCATGTCCGTCATGGTGAGGGACATCACCGAGCACCGGGAGAACGAGCTGCGCCTGCGGCTCAACGAGCGGATGGCCGCGGTGGGCATGCTGGCCGCGGGGGTGGCGCACGAGATCAACAACCCGCTGGCCTTCGTGCTGAGCAACCTGCACTACATCGAGAAGGAGCTGCACCGGCTGAAGCTCGTCCAGAGCGACATGGGCGAGATGATGGAGGCCATCACCGACGCGCGCGAGGGCGCCGAGCGCATGCGCGGCATCGTCCAGAGCCTGCGGGCGCTCGCGCGGGGCGACGCGGTCACCACCCAGCCGCTGGATCTTCACGAGGTGCTGGACAACTCGGTCCAGCTCGCGTGGGGGCGGCTGCGCAGCCGAGGGCACCTGGTGCGCGACTACAGCGATCTGCCGCTGGTGCTGGGCAACTCGGTGCAGCTCTCCCAGGTGTTCGTGAACCTGCTGGTGAACGCGGCGCAGGCCATGCCCGACTCGGGCGGCGGAGAGATCCGGGTGGTGACGCGGCAGCACAGCGCGTCGATGGTGCGCGTGGAGGTGCACGACACCGGCTGCGGAATCCCCGCGGAGAACCTGGAGCGAATCTTCGAGCCCTTCTTCACCACCAAGCCGGTGGGAGAAGGCACGGGCCTGGGGCTGTCCATCAGCCACGATCTCGTCCGAGGGCTGGGGGGAGAGCTCTCCGTGAGCAGCACGCCTGGAGTGGGCACCACCTTCCGCGTCCTGCTCCCGGTGGCCTCCGAGGCCGTGGACGAGGCGCCCACGCAGGAGGAGGTGCACTGATGGCCGGGCGCCTGCGCGAGCCGAGGCCCAATGTCCTGCAGCGGCAACCTCCCCCGACCTTAGGGGCATTGGGGCGCGAGCCCCAGTGCCTCAGCATCCCTGTGTGAGCATCCCCCTCTCCATGCCTCCGCTGGCGCTCCTGCTCGCGGTCATGGGCACAGCCCCCGAGAGGGCGCTCCCGTTCCCAGCGGATGCGCCGCTCGCCTTGCGTGAAGAGCCCTCGAGCCAGGGAGCGGCCCCGGCCTCACAGCCCGCGGAGCCACCTCCCGCCCCGAGGCTCTGGACCTCGCTCGGCGAGGTGACCGCGATCAACGTGGGGATCTGGCTGACTGACCGATACTTGCTCAATAAAGAGTGGGCCCACGTCACCCTGGAGTCCTTGGGGCAGACCCTGCGCGCTGGCTTCGTCTGGGACACCGACAACTTCGGCACCAACCAGTTCGCCCACCCGTACCACGGCAGCCTCTACTACAACGCCGCGCGGGACAACGGCTTCGGCTACGTCGGCTCCAGCCTCTTCACCTTCCTGGGCAGCGTCCAGTGGGAGCTGCTCTCCGAGACGGAGCCCGCGGCCATCAATGATCTCGCCAACACCAGCCTCGGGGGAATCGCCCTGGGCGAGATCCTGTACCGGCTCTCCTCGGAGGTGCTGGATGACAGCACCACAGGCCTTGACCGGGTCGGCCACGAGCTGGCCGCGGCCGTGCTGAGCCCCAGCCGCGGCTTCAACCGCCTGGTGCACGGCGAGTCGTGGAGGGTCGGCTCGGAACCGCGTCAAGAGCCGCCGTTTCACCGCCTCCTCCTCGTGGGGCAGTTCGGCTACCTGAAGCTCGCGAACGGCACAGCCGTGCTGCAGGGCACGGATCAGCTCTTCGCGCAGATCGTCATGCGCTACGGCGACCCGGTGTACGCTGAGATCAACAAACCGTTCGACGCCTACTCGGTCGAAGCGCAGTTCACCACCAAGGAGCACCGGCTCGTCAGCCATTCCCAGATACGAGGCGTGCTCGCGTCCACCCCGCTGCTGAGCACCGAGTCCTCCCGGCTCGTGCTGGGCGCGCTCCAGCACTTCGACTACACGAACGTCCAGGCCTACGAGGTCGGCGGCCAGTCCTTCAGCGGCAGCCTCCTCTACGCGCGCCAGCTCTCCCAGGTGGATTCCTTGCGCGCGGCGCTCCACCTCAAGGGCGTGGTGCTCGGGGGGATCTCCAGCGAGCACTCCGTCAGCGTGGGCCGCAACTACGACTATGGCCCTGGCCTGGATCTCCAGCTCGAGGCCCGGTACCTGTACCGAGGCTGGGAGATCGCCACCGCCGAGGCGGGGATGGCCTGGCTTCACACCCTCAACGGATCCAAAGGCCAACACCTGACCCTGGCGGGCAAGGTCCAGGTGGACTTCCCCATCTACCGCTCGCTGGGGGTGGGCATGGCCGGCACCCTCTTCCAGCGCAACAGCTTCTACCGCAACTTCCCGAACACCATCCAGAACACCTCCCAGCTCCGCGTCTTCCTCTCGCTGCATTGAGGCGCCCACGGCCGTGCTGAGCGCGCCTCCTACTCGCCGGGCTTGGGCGGGAAGTCCTCGAGGATCTTGTTGATGGCCTCGCCGAGCCTCTTCTGCTTCTCCGGGGCGGTGGAGTCGTTGGACAGCTCGGCCTGGGCCGTGCCGCGCCACACGAGCTTGTTGCTGGCCGCGTCCACCACGTCGATGATCAGCGTCCCCTGGTCGTACTGCCGAACGTAGGTCGACGGCGCCGCGGCGCCCGCGTAGTAGGGGGCATACCCGGGACCCCAGCCGTAGCCGTAGTACGTGTCCACGGTCTGGATATCGAGCTTCCGGTCGATGGCGCCTTGCCAGCCGAGCCGGAAGTCCGGGTTCTGATCGACGAGCCGGTAGCCACGGGACTGCAGTTCCCGGTCTACCGCCTGCTTCACGTTCGCCTCGACGACGTCGTTATAGACGCGCGTGTCCTTCCCTTGCGGCCTCGCCAGCCAGGAGTAGGTGCGGTACTGCGACAACTTGCCGACGGCGCTGGGATCGTAGTTCGTGTTGGTCTCGATGCCCGCACAGGCCACGAGCGCCAGCGTCAAGAACAGCAATAGGGAGCGAAGCGGGTGGGACATGCTGCCTCCGTGTTCACGGCCCGGCGGGCCTGTTTCAGTCATCACATTGGAGACGATCCGCTTGAGACCCTAGCTGCGCCTGGCCAACCGCCACCCTGCTCGCAGGGTGCGCGGTGCCGCTTACGCCGACGGCGGCGGAGCGGGCTCGGCGTCACGCCCGGCATCCACGCCGGGCACCACGGCATCCTGCGCGGGCATCTGCGTGGGCCGCTGCTCCTGCGTGAGGATGTAGGCGCAGTTGACGAGGGCCAGGTGGCTGAAGGCCTGGGGGAAGTTGCCCACCTGCCGCGAGTGGCTCGGCAGGTACTCTTCCGCCAGCAGCCCTACGTCGTTCCGCAAGGCAATGAGCTTCTCGAAGAGCGCGCGGGCGTCGTCCTTCCGTCCCATGATCTGGTAGGTGTCCGCGAGCCAGAACGAGCACGCGAGGAACGTCCCCTCCTCCCCCGACAGCCCATCCACGCTCTCCTCGGTCCGGTACCGGAGGACGAGGCCCTCGGGCATCAGCTCCTCCTCGATGGCGCGGACCGTCCCCACCACCCGGGGATCGTTCGCCGGCAGGAAGCCGGACAGGGGAATGATGAGCAGGCTCGCGTCGACCCCCTTCGAGCCGTAGTACTGCGTGAAGGTGTTTCGCTTGGGATCGTATCCCTGAGAGCACACCTCATCGAAGATGGTCTTCCGCAGCTCGATCCATCGGGCGGCGTCCTCCTCGAGCTGGAACTTCTGGATGGCGCGGATCCAGCGATCGATCGCGACCCAGGCGGAGACCTTGGAGGCGGTGAACGGGTGCTCCGGTCCTCGCATCTCCCAGATCCCGCGGTCCTTCTCCCTCCAACGCCCCGCCACGACGTTCGCGATCCGCTGCAGCGCATTGGTGGCGCCGAGGGGGACCTCGCTGGATCCCTCGACTGCCGCGTAGAGGACCCCCGCGAACTCGCCAAAGACGTCGAGCTGGAACTGATCGTAGGCTCCGTTGCCGATGCGGACCGGCCGAGAGCCCTCGTAGCCCGAGAGCCAGCCGAGCTCGACCTCGGTCAACCGCCGCTCCCCGCGGATTCCGTACATGATCTGAACCTCGCGCGCGGCACCGCCTATCGCGGTCACCAGCCACCTGGAGAAGCGCTCCGCTTCCGAGCGCAGGCCGGCGCGCAGGAGCGCGCTCAGCATCAGCCACGAGTCGCGCAGCCAGCAGAACCGGTAGTCCCAGTTCCGCGCGCCGCCCAGCGTCTCGGGCAGGCCGAAGGTGGGCGCCGCGACGATCGCGCCCGTGGGCTCGAAGGTGCACGCCTTCAGGGTGAGCAGCGAGCGGATCACCACGTCCGCGTACTTGGACGGAGGGCGGATCCGCGAGGCCCAGTCTTCCCAATACCGCTCGGTCTCTCGCAGGGCTGCCTCCGGATCGATGGGCTTGGGGACCGCCTCGTAGGGGCGTGCCCACGACATCACGTACGCGATGCGCTGCCCTGCCCGCACGATGAACTCCTCCGAGAACGCGGGAAGGCCATCCCCCGAGCCGCCATGGAGATAGAGCCCATCCGGGCCCGCCACGGCGCCTCGCGCGCCATCGTATTGGGCCACGCGCGGGCGCGTGAGGCCATGGGCGAACCGAGGCTTGAGCTCGGCGCGGATCGGGACCTCTCCTCGAATCCCCTCGATGATGCGCACCACCCGCGGAGCACCCGCGCGGACGGGCATGAAGTCGATGAGCCGGACCGCGCCTCCGTCCGTCACGAACTCGGTCTCGAGGATGAGCGTCTTCCCCCGGTATTTCCGGCGGACCTCCCGGACCGGGACACTGGGAGCGATCTTCCAGCGGCCGTTCTCGGGGGTGCCGAGGAGGGCCGCGAAGCACGCATCCGAGTCGAAGTCCGGCAGGCAGAGGAAGTCGATGGAGCCGTCTCGAGCCACCAGGGCAGCGGTGTGAAGGTCTCCGAGCAAGGCGTGATCCTCGATGAGCAGCCGAGGCTCCTCGCGGTTCTCGCCCGCCCAGCCCGTACGAGGCGCTTCGGTGGTGCGTGAGGTCTCAACCATGGCGATCTCCTTGGGCCCCACCTGGGGGCTCTCGCTATTGCAAGGTGGGTTTCCCTGGACGGGTGCGCCACGACGCTTCCAGGCACGCCTGTCGCCGTTGGGACAGGGAGAGCACCTGCCCGTGTGCGTACCTTCAGCGTGGGGGCTCGCCATCCCGCTCGCCCGCGAGATGGAGGCCAAGGCTGCGCTCTCACCGCCGCCCGGCCTCTCGCGCCACCGGGCAGGGCCGCCAGGAAACGCCGGCGAACTTACATTCGAGATCGCGTGTCTCAGCTTTGTAAGAGGAGAAGCCTATGGAGCGAGGTCCGAGATGGCAGACGTAGGATTCTGGGAAGGACTCGTGCGCGGCCTCTCAGGGAAGGGCCAGTTTCGCCTGATCCTCCAGCCCGCGATGGCCCTCTTCCTCGGGCTCCGCCTTGGCATCGCGGACGCCAAGGAGGGCAAGGCGCCGTTCCTCTTTCGCTTGTTCACGACGCGGCACGGGCGATGGACGGTGTTCAAGCAGTCGTTGTCGGACGCCGCGATGCCATTGATCCTGGCGCTGATCATGGATGGGATCCTCCAGTACCTGACCCTCAATCGCGTCCGCCCGCTGCAGGCGGTCGTCGTTGGCGCGTTGCTGGTGTGGTTGCCGTTTTCGATCATGCGCGGGCTGACGAACCGGGTCTGGAAGCACGCCCACCCAAGGAAGGCCGCGCGGGCCAGCTGAACCCTTTCAGGGCAGGGAGGCCCTGGTCCGACGCCAGCCCCAGACCAGCAGCGCCGTGAGGAGGAGGCCTCCCAGCACCAGCAGGCCCGTCAGCGCCAGCAGCCACCGGAAGACGCGGTCCACCAGGCGGTCCGTCCGGTCGAAGGTGTGGTCCACCCAGCGGTCGCCCATCGCATCGATCTGCTGGAGCGCCTCCACGCGCTCGGTGTGGAGGGCCGCCAGCACCGCCTCGCGCTCATGCGCGACGTCCGTCATGAGCGCCTTCCTCTCGCCGGAGGCGAACTCCTGAAGCGACAGGCGGCTTCGATCCAGCCCGTCCAGCACGGCCACGCGCTCGCGGGCGACCAGCGCCGGCACCCTCTCGGCCAGCCCGCCCATGCGGTCGAGGATGTCCACCGTGCGGCCCATGTCGTCCACGGCCGACTGGAGCGAAGGAGCGCTGGCGGCCTGCCCCATCAGCAGCTCCGCCTGCCAGCGGGCCTCCCGGGGAAGGCTGGCGGCGTACAGGTCCACTCGGGTGGCGATGTCCCGGGTGTCCTCCATCAGGATCGCCGCCGCGCCCAGCGGGCTCACCCGGGAGATGTCCGTGACGGTGGCCAGCAACGGCACGGTGGACTCGCGCGTGATCAGAGGCCCGGTGAGCGGATGCTCCGCGGCCCACGCGTGGACGCGCTCACGGGCCTGGGAGACATCCTCGTTGCCCGAGAGCTCCTTCCAGAGCGCCTCCACCTCCCCCTCCAACCCTTCGAGCGACTTGTGGGCATGGGCTATCAGCTCCGGCGGCGCATGGGCCGCTCGCTGCGGCAGCACATCCTGGAGCTGGGCCAGCAGCGCCCAGGCATCCACGAGGGAGGCCACAGGATCCGGCTGGAGGAGCGCTCCCTGCATCGCGGGCACGGCATTGCTCTTGAACTCGAGCATCGTCCGCCGCATCTCCTCCTCACCCGAGCGCTCGGCGATCTCGTCCGCCGCGGTCTCCAGCACCGCGGGGAAGCGCCGGGCCATGTCCCGGACGCGGGTGCGCAGCGCGCCCACGGAGAGATCGGATTTGCCTACGCGCTCGAAGAGGGGCGAGCGCGGCTTCACGGTCGCGCACGCCGTGGAGAGCGCGGCCAGCAAGACCGCCAGGCCCTGGGCACCCCGGCTCATGGTCACGCTCCGGCGGGGCTCGGGCTCACCAGATGTAGCGGAGGACGAGCTGGCCATAGTCGAGCGTAGGATCCCCAGACAGGAGCTCCTCTCCGAGCGTGCCAACCCCCCGCAGAGGCTCGGCGTGAAGCGTGGTGGCCAGCCCCACGCCGAGCTGCAGGTGGGGGCGGCCCGTGTAGTAGACGCCGAGCGCCACCGTGCTGGCCCCCAGGCTCCTGTCCGCTCGGTTCTCCTCGTGATCGCGGCCCGCGATGAGCTGATACTCGCCCATCACCCCCACGGGGACGCCCTTCGGGCCGAAGTCCGCCGCGAGCGCGAACGCGAGCAGGACTCGCAAGGCGTCACCCTTCTGGGTGACTCGCGTATCCAGCATCCCGCTGAACGGCTTGCGCGTCAGCCAGCCGTACTCCATCGCGGCCGAAGCCTGCAGCGAGAAGAGCGCGCTGAAGGCCTGGGCCAGATACAGGCCTCCCCTCACGCTCATCTCGGAGGTAGGCACGACGATGAGCTCCCTCAGATTGCCATCCAGCACGGCCCCCACCGTCTGCACCGGGCTGGTCACCAGCCCATTCAGGAGCGGGTTGATGTTGATCTCTGCTCCGTCTTGATAGCTGCCATGGGCTCTGAAGGAGAGCTGCGTGCCTGTCTTCTCGCTGCGCAGCAGGCGCGCCACCCCGCCAGCCTGGCCTACCAGGCTCCTCTGGGCGCCACCGAGCAGGAGTTCGGTCGGGGTGGCCCCCATGACGAGGGTGCCCCGCGCGAAGCCCTCGAGCCCCAGCCAATCCGTGAGGCCCAATTCCAGCTCCAGGGTCTGCTGGAAGCCCTTGAGGGAGACGTCCCTCAGCCCCAGCGTAATGACAGGCAGATCCGGTACGTCGAAGAACGCCACTCCCTCATGGAGTCCAAACTGGGTGGTGATGAGCGCGCTCTGCTGGAGGATGGGGTACAGGAAGGTATGCCCGCCAAGCTGCCTTGAGTGGGCCACGTGACACGTCTCGGCCCCAGCGCCAGGGGAACACTCGGGCGCCTGCGCACCGGCAGCCGGAACGGCGCTCAGGATCAGCACCAGGGACAAGGTCTCGAGGTTCATCGCCGCGAAGAGTGGGAGCGAGCACGCCAGGCGGGTATTGCCCCGTGGCCGCCCGCACATGTGCAGGGCGGCACGATCTGGGGAGCGGTGGCTCGCCGGTAGGACGTGCAGGGCGAGAGCCCGTGTAATGCCTGCGCGGGCGCTCATTGCCATCTCATCCCTGTGGGGGCCCCAAGCCCGAGGAGGACAGAAGATGGCGACCCGGCGCGAGGTGATGGGTGAACTCTTGGCACTGTTGCTATTACCCCTGACGGGGACCCAGGCGCTGGCCCAGGCGCCCGCCCAAGCCCAAAAGGCTCAGCAGGAGCGTGTTGCCTTCAATGGGTCGTTCGGGGCTTGCCTGGGCGGGCGCGGCTATTCCGTGAAGTAGCGGCGGCGGACAGGGGGGCGAATGGGGAACGAGCAGCACACAGGGGCCGTCGCGGCGCTTCGCAACCTGGCCTTGTCGCTGGAACGCCTTGCGGCCAGCGAGGCCGCGAGCGGTGCGGTGCGCGGTGCGGCCGACGGGCTGCGCAAGGAGCTTCCAGCGCTCGACGGGCAGTTGCGCACCCTGGTCCAGGATGCGCTCACGGTGCTCGGGCGGCTGGCGCATGAGGCGGCCGAGCACGAGCGCGTAGAGCCAGGGGCCGCGGCCCACACGCTGGCGGCCGCGGCCATGCGGGGAGCGCTCAAGGTGCTGGAGGAGGAGTGGCGGGATGGCGGCTTGCCCCTCCGTGCCTTCATCCGGAACCTCGATCACCTCTTTGACGTGGTGGTGGAGTTCGCCCACTCCCGCACCCGCGAGATTCTCGAGCCGGGGGAGCGGGCCCGGCGCATGGTCCAGGGCTTGGTGCAAGAGGCCTCCGCGCAGCTGCACACGGCGTTGCCGACGCTCGCGGAGGACGCGCGGGTGCTGGCCCCGCTGGGGACGGAGGTGGCCTCCCGGGTCGGCCAGGGGCTCGTCGAGGGCATCGAGTCGAAGCTCCGTGAGGACTCCGATGCGCTCATGGGCCTGCTCGAGCGCGCCGGCCGGAGCGTGGTGCGGGGGCTGGCCGCGGGCATCCGCGATGAGCTGGCGTCCAGCCCGGTGCCCCCGGGCGAGGCCCTGAGCGCCTCCCTGGAGAAGCTCGCCGAGCGCTCCTCTGCCGCGGCCATCCGGGGCATGAGCGGAGCGCTGGAGGAGGATGGGCGCCGCTGGCTGGACGCCCTGCGGAGTGGTGGGGCGCTCCGGCGGTTGAGCCGGGAGATCACGGGGGGTGTGATGGAGGCGCTCGGGGCAGGACTGCGTCGTCCCCTGCTGTTCGTGGCAGGGGCGGGAGGTGCGCTGGTGGCCCTGTCCTGGCGGGCGGTGCGCGGGCGCGGCCCATGGCCGCGGAAGGGGTGAATCAGAGGCGGAACCCGAACACGATGGGCAGGTACTGCCCCGTGGCTTTTTTCGGCCCATCCGGGGTGTCGATGTCGCCACTGAAGATGTAGTGGTAGCGCGCCTCCGCATAGAGGCTCATGGGGCCTCCCGCCAGTTGGAGCGACACCCCGAGCCCGGCGTTGAGCCCGAAGTCCGTCCTGCTCCTCGAGCCCAGCACGTCGGTGACCGTGACGGGCGCTCCGTAGCAGTAGAACAACCAGGGATCGCAATAGGGCGCGACGGTCGTGCCCAGGACCTCGGTTATCTGCACCCTGCGGTAGTAGATGCCGGGGCCTCCCACGACATAGATGCCGAAAGGCCGCGGCTGCACGATCTTATAGATAACGTTGAGATCGCCATACTGCATGACATGGTTACCTTGGACGCCACTGATGTCCAAGAGGTTGGATTTGATGCCGTAGCCGCTGTACAGGTACTCGGCCTGAAGGCCCAGCCGGCCCATGAAGTAGTAGGTGCCGCCCAGCTGGAAGGATCCCCCCGTCTGGAAGCGGTCGCCTGCATCCGAAAAGGGGATGGAAAGCCCACCGCCGATGTTGAAGCCGACGTGGGGGACCAAGGTCTCGTCTTTTGGCGCGAGTGGCAGGGGCGCCCCCGGCTCCTCGGCCAGCGCAGGCCGGGCACCTACGAGAGTGATCACCCCAAGCGCTATCGCGGAAATGAGACGCATGGACTTCCTCCTTAGGCCATGCAGGGTAGGAACAGGGGAGACCCCAGGCCATGCGACCCCAGTGTGACGGAAAAGCTCATCTCCATGCTTTGGAGGACGGAGCTTGCCCTGGAGGGATGGAGGAGGAGCCATGCCAGCGCCCGCGGTCACGGCCAGGGGGCCTTGTGACTCCCCGCATCGCATCCCAGCTTTCTGCGCGAGCCATTGGAGGCGAACGGAGGGTCTGACTCTATGAAGATGAGACGCTATCTGCTGGGAACAGGGCTGATGATGATGATCGGGCTGGGGGGAGCATGCAGCCACGAGAGCAAGTACGAGGCCGCGAGGAAGACGGGGCAACAGGTCGGCGAGGCTGTCGCCACCAAGGTCCAGTTCGCGGATCAGTTCGCCATGCTCGACAAGAAGGAGGTGGCCCTGGGCAAGCTGGCCTTGAAGAAGTCCAGCAACTCCCAGGTGCGTGCCTTCGCGCACCAACTGATCGAGAACCACGAGCAGCACCTGGCCAGCTTGGATTCGTACGCTGACGCCTCGGCGCTCCGTCTGGCCCAGATCGATCTCTCCACGGAGCCTGGCGTGGGCGGCTCGGGCGGACCCGGCTCCATCGGCGTCAAGGAGGCCGCCAAGAAGCAGTCCGCGCAATATGACGAGAAGCTGGACAAGCAGATCGAAAACTTCAAGGGACAGCTCCGAGATCTCTCGGCGAAGAGCGGCTCGGAGTTCGACAAGGACTTCCTGGCGCAGATCGAAAAGGACCAGAAGACTGGGACGGAGCTCACCGAGAAGGGCCTGAAGGAATACAGCGATGACGCGTCGCTCGCCCTGCTGCTGGGCAGAAACGCTCCGATCTTCGAGCGCCAGCTGGAGCAGGCCAAGGCGCTGAGCGCGTCAATCTAACGGGCGTTCGACTCGCGATGAGCCCAGGCGTGGGCCGGATGGGGGGCTGCTTCCTCTCCCATCCGGCCGTGATGGCAAGGGCTTAGCCCGCGAGGACATCTACGCAGGGGCCAAACTCCGCCACCCCTCATCGTCCATCACCCCTGGCCCTGCTGCTCCGACATGCGCTTGCGCAGACTCAGCGGGCGCATGTCCGTCCAGACCTCCTTGATGTAGGCCAGACATTCCTCTTTCGTACCCTGCTTCCCCGCGTCCTTCCATCCCAGCGCGTTCTGCCGATCTGCTGGCCAGATGGAGTACTGCTCCTCATGGTTGACGACGACCTTGTACAGCGTCTTGTCCTCTTCCGCGCTCATCTACACTCCCTTAGTTCGAGTTTCGCAGTTTTAGAGCCGGTCACGCGGCCACCGCGCGCAGGGTATCGGGCAGCAGGACCAGGAGGTTTTGACGATCCTGCTCGTTGGCAGGGTTCGCCGAAACCGCCGGCCGCAGGCATGAGTAGCGAAGGGTGGCGAGCATGTCGGCAAAGGAGGGGCGCACCTTGTGGCGGTACCAAGGACGGCACGGCGGCTTGTA